>JAIDPA010000298.1 GCA_029062985.1 Muribaculaceae bacterium | reverse complement strand
TCGTTGCTGTATTTAGCATAATGAAATATGAATCTGACAAAGTTGACGACGTGATAGTATATTATAATCAGAATATCCTTAACTTGACTCCCAGAAGTGCCGGTGACGCAGGCATTGATCAGTCTTTCCGGAATATTACTAATCTGTCGCAAGAAGATGTAAGAGAATTATTGCCAATATATATCAAGGCTTATCAAGATGCGCCGGCTGATGATGTACAGGCTCAACAAATGGCAGGACTTTCACTCGTCATGGCATACGTAAAACTACATGACCGCAAGGAAGCCGTCAAGCTTCTTAATGACCTCTCCGAGCGCTTTGCTTCTGATGATGCATTCAGAAATGAATGCGAAGCGCTTCTTACACTTTTGAGATAATTTTTATTGAAATCCGTTTACCTTTCCTTTATTTCAGGAATTATAAGAATAACATATTTTTATTATCTCTTTTCGTAAGCTCAAACTGAAGATGACAGGGTCGAAGGTATCTGCCGCAGCTTTTATAGCTAAGATAGTTTTTATAGCTGTAACAGCTACCCCGTAATCTTTATACTTTAAGTTAAGCTTGGGAAATCTAAAAAATTGTTTTTATAATGGAAAGGCTTAAACTGAATTTCGATATTAACATTGACGGCAGTCCGAATTCTTTTACTGTCGAACTGCCCTACCAAGAAGGGATGGTCGCAACGAGTGAATTTTGTCCCCCTGAACTGCTTGTTGGGTCCATTGATCTCCTTGCTGCTCTCCGGGGAGAAACGCTCGATAAATTTATAGCCGATTCCAGACTTCTTCTATCGGCAATTTCAAGGATTTCCGACGTTGAAAATCTTCTTGACAGATTTATCGGCGGCCTTATGGTGATGGTTATGAATCACCTTAGCAACAATGAGAACTTAAGTTTAGGCGACCTCCTTCTATATGTCGATTGTTTCTCTTTGCTCCTTAAAGCAGCAGGTTTTACCCATTCGGAAATAAGAGAAATGTATCCCGAGATTGTGAAGGCGATAATAACTCTATATCCGGACTCTATCATCTCATGACGGAGCAAGCGATTTCAGACGTTCCAAAGCTTCATTACGCCCGTTGACCACTTTCGAAGCATAATGCGCATCGCTGTCAATGGCTAAGGATATCCCTGCGTCAATAAGTTTCTTCCACCATCTTTCCGCAGGATAAAAACGTTGCCTTGTATCGAATGCCTTTGTATTTATTTCCACAATCACGCCGCTTGATTTCGCATGGCTTACTACATCATCAATCAAGGCTTCATACCAACCTTCATTTTCTATAAGCGGATCGGCTTGTGACGCATTCCCCGCTATTTTATCAAAGTGTCCGAGCAACTCAAAACCGCCTCTCTCCATCATGCAAAGCACCTGCTCGAAATATTTTTCCACTACATAACGCAGATCGCCGGCATATCCATCTTTAAGATAGCGCGAGAATCTTTCAAAACTTCCGTCGCAATCAAGGAGCACACCATCCTGATTAGGGACAAAATGAACCGAGCCAATTCTATAGTCAAGAGGTTGGCGTTGGAAAAAGTCAATATGCGGACCCCATTCAGCCCCCAGCCAGTCAATTTCCATCGAAGTCATGATTCTCATCTTTTCTGCGTATAGCTCTTTAAGACGCGCATTCTCCTCATAAAAATCAGGAAGACTGTCCTTATCCATATTGCAAGGTGAATCAATTGGCACAGGACTATGAGGCGAGAATCCAAAATATTTTAAATCCGCTTCAGAAGCGGCGCGAGCTATGTCCTCCATAGAATCACGCCCATCGCAAAATTGCGTATGGGCGTGAAAATTATATAGATTCGTCGAATCAATTATTTGCTTTAAGCCTTCAGCCATTTGTCTGTATTATTTCTTCTCTTTCTCCAAGCGATATATATCGCTCTTTAATTTGTTAAGCTCAGCACGCTGTTTGTCCATTTCCTTTTCAAGACGAAGAATATCTTCCTTAATATTATCAGCCCGATTCACGGGATAACGCTCCCTGAGCTCCTTCAATTCCTTCTGCATTGATTCAATCTTACCGGACAATGCGAGATAAGATTCCATTTTCACACGAGCCTCGACACTCCTGAAATCGGAAAGATTCCTGTAAAACGTACCGCCACTCATTGGAAATCTGAAAGCACCCTCCTTTTCTTTATTATCATTTTCGCCAAAAGAGTCTATCATATTAAGAATCTCCTCGTATTTCTCCTTATCAGCCGGATTTTGAGTAGAGCGGTAATCTTCTATTCGAGCTTTCTCAATTATGTCGTCATCATCACTGTCATAATTTTTTCGCAAATCATTTACGATGTAGACATATATAGTGATTTTGTCGCCCAGCTCATTTCTGTCAGTCGCCCACCATCCGACTCCGGCTTCTTCATCGATAGCAAGAAGATAGTCGTCAGCCGGAGAGTTAAAAGGCATCCCGACATTCTGAGGTTGCAGATATTCGCCGGTAGATGCATCTCTATTGACAATGAAAATATCATACCCGCCCATAGATTCCGCACCATTGGAAGAATAATAAAGCGTCACTCCGTCAGGCATCATGAATGGAAAATTGCCATAACCGCCTTTATAAAGGAAATCCGGCAAAGCCACAGGTTCCTGCCAGCTACCATCAGTGTAACGTGTTGATTCCACAATCCTCATATTTCCCACCTCATCCGGTTCGCCCCACATCATGAAATCTCCTCCTTCGTTGACAAAAGCCATGTCAACCCCTTTCCGATGTTTCTCCAGAGGAATTTCGGAGCCGGCAATGAAATGTCCTGCCGAAGGGGACAGTTTATAATATTCGAAGAAATCATCAGCCGGGACTGCAATAGAATCAATCACGACAATTTTCTCAACGCTTTCGAGAGCATTCTCAGCGATTGACAGCTGGCGTTCAAGGCTCTCAACCGTTTCTCCAACGACCTGCCCCGTTTTCTCCCTATGTCTTTTAAAGTCACCGTAAAGAGTGGCAGCTTTATCAAAATCATAATCCAGGAAAGCAAGTCGTCCGAGATAAAGGTTTGCTGCGCCATTTCCTTTCGCCTTAGCCAAGCTGAAAAGTTTTTCAGCCTCCATATAATCACCGCTCTCAAATTTGCAAGCCCCCAAAAGATAGTTGTATTGGGCAGTGGAAGTAATCTTTGGGTTCTCACGGGCAGCCTGAGCAAGAGTTGCCTGAGCCTTCGACCAGTCGCCTGACGAAACCTCAAAACGTGCCTGATCAATTAAATCAGCGTTTGCGCTCAGAACAAACGCCCCCATCAATATAAACGGATATAATCTTTTCACTGTCGTGACCTTAAATTGATAATTTAAACACAACCGGACATATTAAGCATGCCGGCATAGATAACGGGAGAGCGAATGCGACAAAATTACGTAATTTTACTCAAATTACAAACTTTAACAATAGTGATTCCACAATTAGTAGGTATTTTTAAACTTTTTTTGCTAACTTTGCCTCGTAATAGTGTTTTGAAATAACTAAACTTATATAAATTCCAACTTTTATGAGCCTAAATATCATTGTACTCGCCAAGCAAGTACCTGATACCCGTAATGTAGGGAAAGATGCGATGAAAGCGGATGGCACCATCAACAGGGCAGCCCTTCCAGCCATCTTCAATCCCGAAGATCTCAATGCTCTTGAACAAGCGTTGAAACTCAAAGAGCTCCATCCGGGGAGCAAGGTCACTATCCTGACCATGGGCCCTGCCCGCGCTGCAGAAATCGTCCGCGAAGGTATGTTCCGTGGTGCCGATGGAGGTATCGTTCTTTCTGACAGAGCTTTCGCCGGCTCCGATACGCTCGCTACTTCCTATGCACTAAGCGCTGCAGTAAAAAAGATCGGTGATTTTGATATCATCATCGGCGGTCGTCAGGCTATTGACGGCGACACCGCACAGGTCGGTCCCCAGATTGCTGAGAAACTCGGCATTCCTCAAATCACATACGCTGAAGACATCATCAGCGTCGATAACGGCGAAGTGACAGTGAAACGCCGCATAGAAAGCGGAGTAGAAACCGTTAAGGCAAAACTCCCTCTGGTCGTGACTGTCAATGGCTCAGCTGCCGAATGTCGTCCCCGCAACGCTAAAGCAGTGCAGAAATATAAATATGCTGCTGTTCCTTCCGAAGTAGCTTCTGATGAGGCTAAAAAGGATTTTATCGAAAAACGCCCCTATCTGTCAATCGGCGAATGGAATGCCTCTACTGTTGACGCTGATCTGGCGCAGTGCGGTCTTGCAGGCTCTCCTACTAAAGTGAAAAGCATTGAAAATGTGGTATTCACTGCAAAGGAAGCTCGCCGAATTGAAAATAATGACGAAGAGCTTGAAGCGCTCATCAAAGATCTTATTGCCAACCACACTATCGGTTGATGCTAATTCATAAAACGAAAACATCTGAATCAAATGGCAGACAAAAATAACCTCATCGTATATTGCGAATACGAAGACGGCAAAGTGGCTGACGTAAGTCTTGAGCTCCTTACAAAAGGACGTCAGCTTGCCGACAAACTCGGCATCAAACTTGAGGCAGTCGTGGCTGGCGACAATCTCAAGGATATTGAAAAGCAAATCCTTCCTTATGGCGTTGACACCATTTATAAGTTTGAGGATTCACGCCTTTATCCTTATACCTCCCTTCCCCATTCATCCATCCTCATCAATCTTTTCAAGGAGATTCAGCCGAGAATAGCATTCATGGGAGCAACTTCAATCGGTCGTGACCTTGGTCCGCGTGTGTCATCCGCACTTCACAGCGGTCTGACAGCTGACTGCACAGCCCTTGAAATCGGTGATTACACAGATGCCAAGACCGGAAAAGAATACAAGGATCTTCTGTATCAGATTCGTCCGGCATTCGGCGGCAATATCGTTGCGACTATCGTCAATCCCGATTGCCGTCCGCAGATGGCAACCGTGCGCGAAGGCGTCATGAAGAAAGAAGCTCGTGATTCCAATTATCATGGTGAAGTAATCGACAAAGAGGTCAATAAATATACAAAACCGGAAGATTTTGTCGTGGAAATAATTGATCGCCATGTTGAAAAATCTAAAGTAAATCTTAAGGGGAGTCCGATCATTGTAGCTGGTGGTTACGGAGTTGGTAGCAAAGAAAATTTTGATCTTCTTCAGCAGCTTGCCGACACTCTTGGCGCAGAAGTCGGTGCGAGCCGTGCCGCAGTAGATGCAGGCTGGTGCGACCACGACCGTCAGATTGGTCAGACAGGTGTAACCGTACGCCCCAAATTATACATTGCCTGCGGCATTTCCGGTCAGATTCAGCATATTGCCGGTATGCAGGATTCTTCCATCATCATTTCCATCAATTCAGATCCTGATGCACCCATCAACTCTATCGCTGACTACGTCATCACAGGAAAAATTGAGGATGTTCTTCCCAAACTCATCAAGTATTATAAAAAGAATTCAAAATAATGGCTAATTTCTATAATGATAATGAAGCTCTGAAACATTATCTTTCTCATCCTCTGATGCAAAAGATAGTAGAGCTCAAAGAGAGAAACTTTGCCGATGCCGACAAATATGACTATGCACCCCAGAATTTCGATGACGCCGTCGACAGCTACGACCGCGTTCTTGAAATAGTTGGCGATATCTGTGCGAATGTCATTGCCGAGAATGCCGAAGAGGTTGACCACACCGGTCCGCAGGTTGTCAACAACCGTGTAAAGTATGCGCCTGCCACTGAACGTAACCTCGACGCTTGCCGCAAAGCAGGTCTTATGGGCATGTCAATGCCGCGTCGGCTCGGTGGTCTTAATTTCCCCATAACTCCCTACATCATGGCTGCTGACATGGTGAGCCGTGCGGATGCAGGATTTGAAAACCTCTGGGGACTTCAGGACTGTGCCGAAACAATCTATGAATTTGCCAGCGAAGAGCAAAAGCAGAAATATATTCCGCGCGTTTGTCAGGGAGAAACCATGTCAATGGACCTCACCGAACCTGATGCCGGTTCAGATCTTCAGTCAGTCATGCTGAAGGCAACTAAAAAGGAAGACGGTTCATACGTGCTTAACGGTGTTAAACGTTTCATCACAAACGGTGATTCCGATATTCATCTGGTTCTCGCTCGTTCTGAAGAAGGTTCAAAGGATGGTCGCGGTCTTTCAATGTTCATCTATGACAAACGTAACGGCGGTGTCAATGTGCGTCGCATAGAGAACAAAATGGGTATCAAGGGCAGTCCGACATGCGAGCTTGTGTATAAAGATGCACCTGCAGAACTCGTCGGTAGCACCCGTCTCGGTCTTATCAAATATGTGATGGCTCTCATGAACGGTGCCCGTCTCGGCATTGCTGCCCAGTCGGTAGGTATCAGTGAGGCTGCATATCGTGAAGCTCTCCAGTATGCTAAAGAACGTCAGCAATTCGGCAAACCAATTATAGAATTTGCTGCTGTCGCAGAGATTCTCTCTCTCATGAAAGCTAAACTTGACGCTTCACGCGCTCTTCTTTATGCTTGCTCACGTTTCGTCGACATGTATAAGGTCTACGATGATATTGCAAAAGAACGTCCTCTCACAGTAGAAGAGAAAAAAGAGCAAAAATACTATAGCCGTCTTGCAGATGCTTTCACGCCTCTTGCCAAGGGCATGACCTCTGAATACTGCAATCAGAATACATACGATTGTATCCAGATTCACGGCGGTTCAGGCTTCATGAAAGATTATGCATGTGAGCGTCTTTATCGCGATGCACGTATCACATCAATCTATGAAGGCACGACTCAGCTTCAGGTAGTGGCAGCGATCCGCCACGTCTCCACCGGCACTTACCTCAACAAGATTCGTGAGTTTGAAGCTGAAGAGGTGAAACCTGAATATGAAGCAGTGAAGAATACTCTCGTCTTCATGACTCAGCAGTATGCTAATGCTGTGCAGGCTGTTATGGGAGTTGACGACACTAAGTATCATGATTTCATGGCTCGTCGTCTTGTAGAGATGGCAGGTCATATAATCATGGGCTATCTACTTCTCGAAGATGCTCAGAAAAATGAGGATTTCAAGAAGTCGCTCGTTGTTTATGTGAAGTATGGTGAGGCGGAAGTAGCTCGCCACGCATCATTCATCGGCAATTTCCAACCTGAACAGATCAAAGACTATCTTTATACAAACGCATAAAATAGCGTTTTATAACTTTAGGGGCGATGGGGTTTCTTACCTCATCGCCTTTCTCATAACTAATAAACACAAAGATGATTACTCTCGCCTTCACACTTGAAAATTTCAGAATTCTTCTGCAGGAAAGTTTTACTTTTCCGGGTGGTTCCATCCTTACGACGCTTGTGCTTCTCATTACAATAACCGTCTCAGCGATTGCCGGCTATTATGTAGCTCTGATGGTGCTCAAAGGAATCGCATGGGCAGTTGAATGGACAGATACGGATTGGGATGACGACCTTATTAATGAAAAATTCAGAAGAGCATTGTCACAGCTTTCTCCGGCAGTGATTGTCGCATGGATGCTCCCACGCTGCTTTGATGAATATAATTTTCTTGCATCGACCATACATATCCTCACTTCATTCTATATAATAGCCGTCTCATGCCGGGCTTTAAATACTCTTGTCGATAATCTTTTCGAGGCATTTGCAAAAAGAGACAAGCTGAGCACATACGCCATAAAGGGCATTTTCCAGATGGCTAAACTCATAATAATAGGCATCGGCATCATTATAGCGATTAGTCTGCTGGTCGGAAAAACTCCTGTTGCTATTCTCACCACTTTGGGAGCTTCTGCTGCGATACTCATGTTGGTATTCAAAGACACTGTATTGGGTCTGGTTGCCAGCGTACAGCTGACGGCTAACAGCATGGTGAGGAAAGGCGACTGGATTAAAGCTGACAAACATAAGGCTAACGGAGAAGTAATTGACATTTCACTGACAACAGTGAAGATAAAGAACTGGGACAATTCAGTGACGACTGTCCCCCCCTATTCGCTTGTGTCGGATTCTTTCCAGAATTATCAAGCAATGCGCGAAGATCATGCAAGGCGTGTAATGAGGTCAATTTTTGTCGATGCCTCAAGTGTGAGATTCCTTAATGAGGAAGAGTTAAGCGTATTGAGAGGGAAAGGCTGGCTGAAAGGAATCAACGAGGAAGACGCAGACATGATGGTCAATCTCCGCTTATTCCGCAATTATCTCGAAAACTGGCTTGAGCAACGTCCTGAGATTCGCACGGATCTCACCTTTATGGTAAGACAACTTGATCCCACTCCTTCAGGACTTCCCCTTGAGATATATTTCTATACATCGGAAACCCGCTGGAAGCCATTCGAGCATATTCAAAG
>JAIDPA010000297.1 GCA_029062985.1 Muribaculaceae bacterium | reverse complement strand
TCGCCTGAAAAACATCCAAACCTCATAGCTCTAAAAAAGAGAGGCTGCACCGTAAACCTTAATTACGACACAGCCTCAATAATTTTATCCAAATCCAATTTTCAAATTTCAATTTTCAAATTTCAATTTCGAAGAGATTGCCTCGCATATTTCTTTCATGCGCTCAGGGTCAGGATTATCAATCTTATGTTTGAAATCCATATCACCTTCCTTCTGCAGAGGAACAAGATGAATATGAGCATGCGGCACTTCGAGACCGAGCACTGTCACACCAATCTTCCGGCAAGGTATTGCCTCCTTCATGGCAGTCGCCACCTTTTTGGCAAATACAATCATCTCTGAAAGCTGCTCATCGTCGATATCGAAGATATAGTCTGTTTCCTGTTTGGGCACAACGAGTGTATGTCCCCAATTGACCGGATTAATATCAAGGAAAGCAAAAAACTTATCATTCTCTGCAATCTTGTAGCAGGGAATCTCGCCTGCGATTATCTTTGAAAAAATAGTCATGACTAATTCATTTAATTTTTTAGGCTTTAGGCTTTAGATTTTAGGCTCAAGGAAAATTTTTAGTATTCATAAGATTTATCAGTGCTCATAAGATTTATAAGAGTCATCTTGAGCCTCGGGCCTTGAGCCTTGAGCCTACCTCAGATTTCTATTTTCAGAACTTCAAATTCAAGAACACCGACAGGAGCCTTAACCTGAACTTTATCGCCCACCTTATGACCGAGAAGCCCTTGGGCAATCGGAGTGGAGGATGCAATCTTCCCTTCACGGAGATTAGCCTCATTGTCTGTTACAATTGTATATGTGACGACCATTCCGTTCTTGAGATTCTTGATTGTAACCTTATTCAGAAGCTGAATGATGTCTGTGTTAAGTTTGCTGTCATCAATGATGCGGGCTGTGGCTATGAGTTCCTTAATTTTTGAAATTTTCATCTCCAGCATTCCCTGTGCCTCTTTAGCAGCATCATATTCTGCATTTTCTGAAAGATCACCCTTGTCGCGAGCTTCAGCAATCGCCTGTTTGATAAGAGGACGTTCTGCCTCAAGCTCTGCAAGTTCTTTCATTTTCTTGTCGTAACCTTCTTGGGTAAGATAAGTTGCCATAATTATAAGTAGCTGTGTGATTAATGATTTTTCATTCGGGTAATAAACTCAGGTAAAAACAACGCAAGCTATTCAAACTCCTTTATTCAAAGGCATTAAAAAAATAAGGAATCTTTTCTCCGTTACATTCCTGATGATTATTCATAAGGAAAACGGGGTTAAAAGACCCTCTCCGGCACCCTTGGGCACCACTTGCCATTATTTTCGGTGCAAAGGTAATGCTTTTTAAGCCGCTTCCCAAATTTTAACAGTTAAAAGTTGTTGGCAAAAAAGATTTTTTTACTATCTTTGCGTGCGGTTTAGGGAAGCCGTCCTCTCCCTCTTTCAGTAAATAAAAATTCTCACGACATGACAATCAATCAGACTCAAGACGAGATAATCGAAGAATTTGAAGGGCTCACCGACTGGATGGACCGCTATGCTTATATAATAGACCTGGGAAATACGCTCCCTGAATTTCCGGGAAATGAAAAGACTCCCCGGAATCTTATCGAGGGATGCCAGAGCCGGGTATGGATTACGGCTGACAAGGGTGAGGATTCCACTATTCATTTTCAGGCTGACTCAGATGCACTTATTGTCAAAGGCATTGTCGCGCTTCTCATGAGAGTCCTTAATAACCATACCCCGCAGGAAATTCTTGACGCCGATCTTTATTTTATAGACAAGATTGGTCTTCGCGAACATCTCTCCCCTACCCGCAGCAATGGGCTCGTTGCAATGGTGAAGCAGATCCATAATTATGCCCTTGCCTACAAAATGATTGACGGCGCCAATTAAAACGACAGAGACATCGTTCTACTATAAATTTTCTAACATCATAAACCATTTAATACCAGACAAACATGTTTAAGAACCAACCCAAAGGATTGATTCCAGCCGCGTTGAGCAACATGGGCGAACGTTTCGGCTATTACATCATGAATGCCGTGCTCGTGCTTTTCCTATGCTCAAAATTCGGCCTTTCCGAAGAAACGAGCGCACTCGTTTATTCATTCTTTTATGCAGGCATTTATCTGTTCGGTCTTGTGGGCGGAACTATTGCCGATCGTACTCAAAACTATAAAGGCACTATCATCAATGGTTTGATAATAATGTCTTTAGGCTATGTAATTCTTTCTATCCCGGTTCTTTCAACCTCCGATAATATTTCCTGGTTGCTTCCTCTGACTTGTTTTGCATTATTCCTCATTGCATTTGGCAACGGCTTATTCAAAGGGAATCTTGCTGCAATCGTAGGTCAGCTTTACGACAATCCCAAATATGCCGATAAGCGAGATTCAGGCTTCCAGATTTTTTATGTTTTCATCAATATCGGCGGTATTTTCGCTCCCCTTATTGCCCCGATGCTTCGTAGCTGGTGGTTGGGTGTACACAACATGACGTATAATGCCAAGCTTCCGGCTCTTGCTCATGAATTTCTCAACAATTCGAGTGTCACTGACAGCATGAATGAGGAAAACATGAATAACCTCTATGCCCTGATCACAGCTACCGGCGGGGATGCTTCAGGCGACATCGCTGCATATTGCACTCAATATCTCGACGTATTCAACACCGGTATCCACTATTCATTCATAGCCTCCGTGTGTGCAATGATTTTGTCTTTGGTAATATTCCTTGCCTATAAGAAAGGACTCCCCACTCCGGTGGCAAAAATCAAAGAGGAAGCTACAAAACTATCGGATGCAGAACGCAAGGCTATGGCAACCGAAATCAAACAGCGTATGCTTGCACTCTTCGCCGTGCTTGGTATCGTAATCTTCTTCTGGTTCTCTTTCCATCAGAACGGCACATCCCTCTCACTCTTCGCACGCGACTTTGTGAAGACTGATTCTATTGCTCCGGAAGTATGGCAATCTATAAATCCATTCTTCGTAGTGATTCTGACTCCTGTCGTAATGTGGGTATTCACAGCTCTTAGCCGTAAGGGAATTGAAATTTCAACACCTAAGAAAATCGGTATCGGTATGGGAATAGCAGGTATGGCATTCCTCTTCCTGGCATTATTCTCAAGCGCCATGGGTTATCCTTCAGCTGATACATTCCGTGCTCTCCCGGTGGCTGAACAAAGTTCAATGCTTGCCGGTCCGTGGGTGCTGATTCTCCTTTATTTCTTCCTGACTGTAGCAGAATTGTTCATTTCTCCTCTCGGACTTTCATTCGTATCTAAAGTAGCCCCAAGCCATCTGCAAGGTCTTTGCCAAGGTCTCTGGCTCGGTGCCACTGCCCTGGGTAACCTCCTTCTCTGGATCGGTCCGTTGATGTATAATGCATGGCCACTATGGATGTGCTGGACTGTGTTCCTTGTTGTCTGCCTCGTCTCAATGGCTGTTATGTTCGCCATGGTGAAATGGCTCGAAAGAGTTACTCAAGCATAAATAACCCAATTAATATATACCCTCTGCGGAGGGACACCTGCAAAGGGTGTCCCTCCTTTTTTAAAATTTAAATGAAACATTATGTTTAAGAATCAACCCAAGGGACTTTATTTCCTCGGACTCTCCAACATGGGGGAACGCTTCGGCTATTACACCATGCTCTCAATCCTGCTCCTATTTCTTCAGGCAAAGTTTGGATTCAGTACGGCTGTCTCCGGACAGATTTATGCTATCTTTATGGCAGTGGTCTATTTCATGCCTGTCGCAGGCGGTTGGGTGGCTGACAGATGGAACTTTTCCAAATGTGTAGTCACAGGCATCTTCGTAATGTTTGCCGGCTACTTCATAATGTCAATTCCTACGGATGTGAGAGCCACGTCATCTCTATGGATTCTCTTCGGAGCGCTTTTCCTGATTGCCGTCGGCACCGGTCTCTTCAAAGGGAATCTTCAGGTAATGGTCGGCGACCTTTATGACAATCCTCAGTATTCTTCTCAACGGGATGCCGGATTTTCAATCTACTATATGGCAATCAATATCGGCTCAATGTTTGCTCCCGGCACAGCCACCGCAATGTGTAATTTCGCCTTTTCACGCTCTGACCTGAAATATGTCAGCGACCTTCCGGCAGCGTGCAATGCATATCTCGATGCAGCACAGACCGGAGCTGCCGATCTTACGGAGAAAGCAGCCGCCGTAGCTGATCTTGCCACTGCCAACGGCATGGATGTTGATATTACGGGTCTCACGCAATGGTGTAACGAATATATCACTACCCTATCCACCGGATACAGCTATGGATTCGGTGTGGCTTGCGTGTCGCTCATTATTTCTTATCTGATTTACCTGATGGGAAAGAAGACTTTCAGTTCGGCAGGCACTTCAACCAAAAAAGGGTCTTCAGAACAGTCGGCTTCTTCCGCACCGACTCTTACAAAAGAACAGACAAAAAACAGAATGGTAGCCCTTCTGCTTGTCTTTGCTGTTGTCATCTTCTTCTGGATGGTGTTCAATCAAAGCGGAGCCGCCCTCACGGAATTTGCTAAATCCTGCATTGCCCCCGTTTGTTACGGTGCGACCCGCATCAGTTTTAATGTTTGGGCGCTGGTAGCATTCTGTATAGCCATATATGCAGGTTTCGGAATTTTCCAGTCTTCGACAACTTCCGGCAAGACTACAGCGGGAATAGTGCTTGTCTGCATGATCTCTTTCATAGTCTATTTCTATGTAACGACACCCAACCCTCTGACAGACATTCAGCCTCAGGATTATCAGCAGTTCAATCCCTTCTTCGTTGTGGCTCTCACTCCCGTTTCGCTTGCTCTATTCGGCTGGCTTAATTCTAAAGGGAAGGAACCTTCAGCACCACGAAAGATTGGCTACGGCATGATTCTGGCAGCAATGGCTTACGGACTGATGGCTTTATCGTCGATCGGATTCGAAGGCACATCAGGAAGCGTTTCTCCTAACTGGCTTATTTCTACTTATCTCCTCCTGACATTCGCCGAACTCCTCCTTTCTCCGATGGGTATCTCCTTCGTGTCGAAAGTGGCTCCTCCGCAATATAAAGGAGCAATGATGGGCGCGTGGTTTGGTGCCACAGCCATCGGTAATTATCTTGTAATGGTGCCGATGCTTCTCTGGGGAAAACTTCCTCTGGTGGCAATCTGGGGCATTCTGATAGGACTCTGCCTGATTTCAGCAATATTTATCTTCAGCATAATGAAGAAGCTTGAAAGCGTCACTGAAGAGGCGGAAACCCCGCTTGAACAACTTGCCGAAGCTGAAAAGCTTTCATCAGATGTAGAAGCGTAAGGTTTTTTAGGCGTTAGGCTGTAGGCTCGAGCCTAAACTAACAGGCACAATTCATTGTTATAAAGGGTGTGGAGCTTTTGTTCCATACCCTTTTCGTGTCTGTTATCCGACACTTTTATCCATCTTAACCCAAAATTTTGAATACCCTTATGAATAATTTTGATTTCTACTCTCCGACAGAGTTTGTTTTCGGACGCGATACACAGAAAAAAACCGGAAAACTCATCTCAAATCTTGGAGCAAAAAATATTTTGCTCGTTTATGGAGGACACTCGGCTGAGAAAAGCGGACTGATTGACGAAATAAAAAACTCACTGACGGAAGAGGGAATCAGCTTTCACATTCTGAAGGGAATCAAACCTAACCCTACAGACGACCGTGTTTATGAAGGCATTGATATTGCCAAAAAGAATGCTGTAGATTTCATCCTTGCTGTGGGTGGAGGTTCTGTAATCGACACTGCTAAAGCCATAGCAATGGGCGCAGTCACTGATATTGATTTCTGGAAATTCTACATCAGGGAGGCTGTTCCCGAAAGTGCTCTCCCGATTGGGGTAGTGCTCACCATTCCGGCTGCCGGAAGCGAAGGGAGTGCTGCCACTGTCATTACTAAAATTGACGGACTGAGAAAAATCTCTTATTCCACAAATCTGATTCGTCCCAAGTTTGCAATACTGAATCCTCTTCTCACCATCACCCTACCCTGGTTTCAGACTGCCTGCGGCATAGTCGATATGCTCTGCCATATCTTTGAACGTTATTTTTCAAACACTCCTGCCCCACTCGTCAATTCATATTCGGAAGCGATAATGACAAGCATTATTGACCGCGCCATGACATTGAGAATAAATCCTGAGGACTATGATGCACGTGCCGACATTATGTGGGCTGGCACACTTGCCCACAACGGTCTGTGTGGCGTAGGGAAAGAGGAAGACTGGGCAACCCACAGAATTGAACATGAAGTTTCTGCATTTTATGACGTTACCCACGGCGCAGGACTTGCCTGCATCGCTCCCGCATGGATGACTTTTGTCGCTAAACGAAATCCGGACATGCTCTGGAGATTTTCAATTGATGTCATGGGTGTGAATCCTGAAGGATTATCCACTGAAGAGATTATTGAGAAAGGAATCAATGCCCTCAAGGAATTCTATCACGGACTCGGACTGACCACGTCTCTTAGAGAGCTTGTCGGGAAAGAGCCTGATATTGACGGAATGGTGAAGAGTCTTGAAAAGAATATGGGCAGCACTTTAGGCGCATACGTTCCTCTCTCAATGGAGGATTGCAAGGAAATTTATCGCCTTGCGCTTTAATTTAGATCCGTGGCTCAAGGCTTGAGGCTCAGTTCTCTCAGAATTCTCAGTTCTCTCAGACCTCAAATCAACCCTGAGCCTAAAACCTAAAATCAAAATTCCACAACTATGATAGAAATTAGAAACTTTATAAAGATATATCAGCAGAGTTTTGCTGAAAACTGGGACCTTCCAGCCCTTTCTGAATTTGGTCGCCACAATGACAGCACATACGCCGAGCTCGCTGAGGCAATAGCCAAGACTCATCTCTTATTTGAATCTATCGGCATCAAGCAGGGTGATAAAATTGCATTATGCGGAAAAGATTCTGCCGAATGGGTAAAGGTCTATATGGCTACCGTAACATACGGAGCGGTGATTGTCCCTATCCTCTCCGATTTTAATCCCCGCGATATTGCTCATATCGTCAATCACTCGGAAGCGGTACTCCTATTTGTAGGGGATCATATCTGGGAACATCTTGAGGCGGAGACACTCCTCAATGTCAAGGGAGTGATGAGTCTGGAAAGAAAGACAGTGCTTCATGAAAATCAAGGTGTCGAGCTTCAGCGTCATCTCCGTCTCCTCAAACGCCGGTTCAACCGCCGCTATCCGGAAGGCTACCAACCTAAAGATGTCATCTATGCCGACCGTGATAATTCGGAAGTGGTTGAGATAAACTATACTTCAGGCACGACCGGTTTCTCAAAAGGAGTGATGCTTACAGGAGAAAATCTCGCAGGAAACGTTTGTTTCGGTATTTCTGCCGAACTTCATTTCCGCAATTCAAGAGTGCTTGCTTTCCTTCCCCTTGCCCATGCCTACGGATGTGCCTTCGATATGCTGACTCCACTTGCGGAAGGCTCTCACATCACACTTCTTTGCAAGACACCCTCTCCAAAGGTTTTACTCAAAGCTTTGAGCGTGGTGCGTCCTAATCTGGTGATTTGTGTCCCCCTAATACTTGAGAAAATTTATAAGAACCAGATTCTTCCGATGATTTCAAAAGGAGCTATGCGCTGGACTCTTGCCGTGCCTTTCCTTGACTCCCTGATATATTCCAAGATTCGTAAAAAACTCATTGATGCATTCGGTGGAGAATTTGAAGAAGTGATTGTCGGAGGAGCGCCCCTGAATCATGAAGTGGAGGAATTTCTCCACAAAATAAAATTCCCTTTCACTGTAGGTTACGGAATGACCGAATGCGGACCCTTGATTTCATATACTCCATGGAAGCAATTTATCGTCGGCTCTTCAGGCAGAACACTTCCAATTATGGAATCAAAAATTGAATCGTCGGATCCTGAAAATATCCCCGGCGAGATATGCGTGCGCGGCACAAATGTCATGAAAGGATATTTCAAGAATCCGGAAGCTACTGCTGCCGTGCTTGACGCCGACGGATGGCTGCATACCGGAGATATGGGCACCCGCACTCCCGACGGAACCCTTTTCCTGCGCGGACGCTCAAAGACTATGATTCTTTCTGCTTCCGGACAGAATATTTATCCTGAAGAAATTGAGGCTAAACTAAACAATATGCCTTTTGTCTCGGAAAGCCTTGTCGTAGAACGCGACGGAAAAATAGTTGCCCTTGTTTATCCTGATTACGAAGCCACTGATAAGCTTGGCATTTCTATCAGTGATATGGATTCAGCTATGGAAAATGTAAGGGAAGAACTGAATAAATTAGTAGCCCCTTACGAAAGGATCTCAAAGATAATCCTCATGCCAAATGAGTTTGAAAAGACTCCTAAACGAAGCATCAAGCGCTTCCTGTATACAAGGTAGGCTTTAGGCTTTAGGCTCGAGGCTTTAGGCTCGAGGCTCAAGGTCTGTGAGAACTGTGAGGACTGAGAGTTCTTTGAGAACTATGCCTCGAGCCTACAGCCTAATGCCTAATGCCTACAGCCTAATGCCTAATGCCTACAGCCTACAGCCTCGAGCCTAATGCCTAATCAAAACTTTTTCTTGCATGAATGGGAAAAATATTGTAGCTTTGCGCTTGATTTGTTATAGAGTGTTAAATTAGTCAATTTCCGCACTATCATGCACCAGATTGTTTGCCACGCCGGATTTTTGTCTCATAAACATCTTATGACCGTGGCTATCATACTTATCACATTTGCCGCCGTTTCATGTGGGGGGAATAAGAATAGCCCGACAGCAGAAACCTCTACTCAGCCCGAGCCGGAAGAATTTCATGCCGACAATGATATTGCCATGACTATCCGGAGCATTGCCGATGCAATAAAAGTTGGCGAACCGCTTGATTCGGCTGAATATGACTATTTGGGTGTGCTGACTGACGGTCAAGGCACTCCTCTGTATACCGATGTTCAAGGTGCGCCCGGCGAATGGGTTGTTGACGTGATCGACAAAGGGAGCGTCACTATCAGGAATATTTATCTCGGTGATCTCCTCCCGGATGATCTGAGGCATTATATTCTGCAAAGTCTCAATATGGATGAAGCGCATCCCCTTGAATTTGAAGCCCACGATGCTGTCAATGATGACGACACTCAAATCACGGTCTATGATCTGCGTGGAGGTTTCCTGAGGTTTGAGATAAGAGCCGGCATTGCTCCTAACGGTCTTGAAGGGCCGCTCCTGACAATAATATTAAGCTCCGAACCGCCGGTAGGGACAAAGATTTCGTAAGGCTTTAGGCTTTAGGCTCAAGGCTCGAGGTGCAGTTCTCTCAGGGCTCACAGTTCTCATAGGGCTCCCAAGGCTCTCAGGGCTTTCAAAAAGCTCACAGATCAAATCGGTCGGAAGACAAACAGTCGTGATGATTCAAAGCGCGGAAGTGCCATCAGCTGCACATCTGCATTTCTGTCTTCAATTGAATCTGACGCATCTCCAACTTTCTTACCTATCCCTTCAAGCGCCTCTCTGACTGCCTTCAATGCTTTCTGAGGGGTGTTGTTATCCTGCGAGAGATGACAAAGAAAAATGTTCTTTAACGACGGATTTATTATTTCCTTCAGGAAAGAAGCAGTAGCCATGTTGTCGAGATGTCCCCTTTCCGTCTGTATGCGCGCCTTAAGATACTCCGGATATTTTCCATTTAAAAGCATCCTGAGATCATAGTTTGCCTCAATCACCAGATAGTTGGCTGCCGACATATAATGGCGTGCCCTTTCAGTGACTGCTCCCAAGTCGGTGGCAAGCACAAAGCGTCGGTTGTCAAATGAAACTGAAAACCCCATATTGTCGACCCCGTCGTGAGGCACCTCGAAGGCAGTGATTTCGAGATCTGCCAGATTAAACGGTATCTCCTTGAAAATCGGAGAATGATAATCCTTGATACGCTTTGAAATGCTGTGGCGCTTGAGAATCCCCGCAAGAACACGGTTGGTGCAATAAAGCTTAATATGTCTGTGGTTGCGCAAAAGAGTGTAGACATACCTGACATGATCTGAATGATCATGCGTCAGCAGCACTCCGACCACCTTCTTCATATCGATACCGTTGGCAGCAAGTGAAGATTCAATGACGTCTGCCTTTACTCCTGCATCGATTATGATACCCCCCTTACGCGTGCCTATATAGCAAGAATTTCCGCTTGAACCCGAACCTATGGAGAAATAATACAGGAGACGGTCCTCCGGAGCGGTATCCGGCTTCTTCGGCTGAGGAATTTCAGCGGCAGCATAAACATTCCTTTTCACCGATTTTACGGGCGTATCCAAGACATCCCATTCTTCAAACGGGATTTTCATCTGTCCTTCAAAAGAAATCTTTTTTCGTGCCATCAGCCTTTCATACTTTTACCGCAATAAATGAGGAATATCGCGGGTCGTTTGTCAAAATCCTGTTTGTTGTTTTTCCAGCGCGATGCCGGCAAGGTTTTTATGACCTCCTTTTCCGGATCAGTGATGTCGCATGCCACACACACCATCGTGTCAGGGTGTAAGACGGACGCCAGACAACTCACCATGCGGTTGTTACGATAGGGTGTCTCTATGAAAATCTGAGTCATATCGTGCTTTCTTGATAAGTTCTCAAGCTCACGAAGTCGTTTTTCACGCTCTTTTCCGTCTATCGGGAGATAACCGTTGAATGAAAATCCTTGTCCGTTGAATCCGCTTGCCATTAAAGCCATCAGTATGCTTGACGGACCCACAAGAGGAATGACCCTCAGCCCCTCCCTTTGGGCAATGCTGACCGGGAGCGAACCCGGGTCAGCTACGGCAGGGCAACCCGCCTCACTCATCACTCCCATAGGCTCCCCACGGCGCAAAGGCTCCAGATATGCTCCCACCTGCGAGAGATCAGTGTGGCGGTTGAGTTCATAAAAAGTGACAGCCGATATATCAAAAGCAGGATCACACCGTTTCAAAAAACGGCGTGCTGTGCGCACATTTTCCACTATAAGATGATGTAATTGTCTGAGAATATCCAGGTTGCCGGCTGGCAATGTGTCGTTTATCGGGGCATTACTTATATTGACCGGGATAAGATAAAGAGCTGTCTTGATTTCCATACATACAAAATTAATAAAAAAATTTAGTATTTTTGCAGAAAAATAGATGTTTTATGGAATTACCTTCAGGTTTCATAGAAATGGCTGAGGAACTTCTCAAAGAGGAGACACCCCTCTTTCTGGAGGCTATGCGGCGTCCCCCGGAAGTCTCGATACGCCTGAATCCCAGGAAACCGGGAGCAGTGACCGACGGTCTCGAACCTGTCCAATGGTGCCCGACAGGTTTCTACCTTCCTCAACGACCGGTCTTCACCCTTGACCCTCTTCTCCATGCCGGAGCCTACTACGTGCAGGATGCATCCTCAATGATTTATTATGAGCTGACTAAGAAAATAATTACCTTCCTGGGTAATCCTGAACGTGTGACGCTACTTGATCTATGTGCTGCGCCGGGTGGAAAAACGACTGCCATGATTGACGCCCTGCCTGACGGATCGAGAGTGGTCGCTAATGAATATGTCGCCAAACGGGCAGGAATACTGCGTGAAAATCTGTCAAGATGGGGCTATCCGTTGGCGACTGTGACCAATCGTGACTCTAAGGCATTTGCCAAGGAAGGAGGTGCTTTCGACATCGTTGCTGTCGATGCACCCTGTTCAGGCGAGGGAATGATGAGAAAGGAACCCGCAGCTATCGAGCAATGGAGCCCGCGCCTGATTGAGCAATGTGCGGCATTGCAGAAAGAAATACTTGCCAATGCTGCTGAATGCGTTGCCCCCGGTGGCTTCCTTATCTATTCCACCTGCACTTTCAATCGCCTGGAAAATGAAGAAAATGTAGAATATGCCGTCAGGGAACTTGGTCTGGAATCAGTCGACCCCTTTTTCCCTACCGAATGGAATCTTCTTCATGCAATAGGCTCTGATGTCCATGCATTCCGATTCATGCCACACCGCACACGAGGGGAAGGTCTGTTTCTTGCTCTCCTCCGGAAACCCGGAGATTTTGAACCCTCCTCATTTTCTCCTGCGAATAGAAAAAAGGAATCCCGGTTCAGCTCCAAAAATTCCAAAGAAGCAGTAGTGCCGGAAATTGAAGAAATTCTTTCAGTGGATTTTGATAAAAAACGTTTTCCGCTTGTTGAAATAAGCAAAGACAGGGCGCTCTCCTATCTGAGGCGTGAATCTATTATCCTTCCGGAGGATTCTCCGCGAGGAATAGTCATTCTGACCTATAAAGGACTCCCCTTGGGAGCTGCAAAAAACATCGGATCCAGAGCCAACAACCTCTATCCAAAGAACAGGAGGATAAGGCTGTAGGCGCGAGGCGCGAGGCGCAAGGCTGTAGGCATTAGGCTCAAGGCTCAAGGCATGTAGCCTCTAAGCTCGAGGCTACATGCCAGTTCTCACAGAATTCACAGAACTCACAGTTCTCACAGCTATCACAGCTCTCACAGCTCTCACAGAACACCCAAAACTCAATTAAACCCTAAAACCCTAAAATATATGCAATTCAAGACAAATGCAAAATGTGCCGGCTGCTCCGGCGCTATCCTCGACGCAATGCGTTCACGTTTCCCAAATGCTGAGTGGAGTCTCGACCTCAACACTGCTGACAAGGTGCTTCAGGGACATGGAATTCCCGAAGACGCAGAACATGCCGCTCAGGTGATAAAGACTCTTGAAGAGACAGGATTCAAAGGCTCCTGGATTACACAAGGAGAAACTAATGATTGAAATTAGCCACGTCTCCAAATCATACGGGCAACTGACGGTGCTCCACGATGTGACCCTGTCAATTCCTGAAGGGGAAATTATGGCTATCGTCGGTCCGTCAGGCGCCGGAAAGACAACTCTCCTTCAGATTGCAGGCACTCTCGATATGCCTGATTCCGGAAGTGTCCTGTTTGATGGAGTGGATGTCCTGAAGCTTAAAGACAAGAAGCTCTCAGAGTTCCGCAACCGCAACATAGGATTCGTGTTTCAGTTTCATCAGCTCCTCCCTGAATTTTCTGCCCTTGAAAATGTGGCAATTCCCGCATTCATAGCAGGAAGAAAGAAGAAGGAAGCAATGGACGAAGCTCGCCGACTGCTGGAAACACTCGGAATGGGCGACCGTCTGACCCATAAACCGGCACAGCTTTCAGGAGGAGAAAAGCAGCGGACGGCAATTGCACGTGCCCTAATCAATCAACCAAGAGTGGTATTTGCCGACGAACCGACAGGAAGCCTCGATTCCCGCAACCGAGATGAAATACAGGCAATCATTGCCAATCTCAGGGATGAACTGCGCCAGACTTTCGTTATGGTGACCCACGACCCCGCTATGGCTTCTATTGCCGACCGCACAGTTACGATGACCGACGGCAGACTGATTGAATCAGAATCAGCCGTAGAAGGGCAACCGTCTGCTGAAGCGGAAGAATAAGCAAATAAAAAGCCATATAATATTTGGCAGTTTGCTCTATTTTAACTATCTTCGCATTCGGAAATAATAAACATGAGGGGAAAAGGATGTCGATTGACACATTCCTGACCCCTCGCATAACAATAAAAAATTTAACCAAGAAATGGCAACACCTGAAAACAACCAGAACAAGAACCAGCTTCAGATTCAGCTCCGTCCGGAAGTAGCCGACGGCAAATATAGCAACCTCGCAATGATCGGTCACGGTCCTAACGAGTTTCTCATTGACTTTATCTTCGCAGCTCCCGGCATGCCTCAGGCTCCGGTAGTAAGCCGTGTCATCATGAGCCCCGAAAATGCAAAACAGCTCATGTTTGCCATCACAGATAACGTTAAGAAATATGAGGCTCAGTTTGGCGAAATCCAGCCCCGCACACCGAAAACCGCAGGGATGAACTGATTCTAAATTAAAAATTTGAAAATTAGAAATTGAAAATTATAGTTGCTTCCGGCGATTATAATTTTCAATTTTCATTTTAAAAAAATTATGCTTTCACTCTACAACTCTCTCAGTCGCTTCAAACAGCCTTTTAAACCCATTCATGAGGGACACGTCGGTATGTATGTGTGCGGACCCACTGTCTATGGCGATGCTCACTTAGGACATGCGCGTCCCGCTATAACTTTCGACGTTCTGTTCCGCTATCTGCGTCATCTCGGTTATAAGGTGCGCTATGTCAGAAACATCACCGATGTCGGTCATCTCGAACATGACGCTGATTCCGGCGAAGACAAGATTGCCAAGAAAGCGCGTCTCGAACAGCTCGAACCGATGGAGGTCGTGCAGTTCTATCTCAACCGATATCACCATGACATGGAGGCTCTCAACGTGCTTCCTCCGAGCATCGAACCGCACGCTTCCGGGCACATCATCGAACAGATTGAATATATCAAGAAGATTCTCGACGCAGGCTACGCTTACGAAAGCTGCGGCTCAGTATATTTCGATGTTGAGAAATATAATAGAGATCACAAATACGGCAAACTGTCAGGACGCAATATTGAGGATATGCTCTCCACAACCCGTGCTCTCGACGGGCAGGATGAGAAACGAAATCCCCTCGATTTTGCCCTCTGGAAAAAAGCTTCTCCCGAACACATAATGCACTGGCCATCTCCCTGGAGCGAGGGATTCCCCGGCTGGCATCTTGAGTGCTCTACAATGGGTCAGAAATATCTCGGAGAAAAATTTGACATACACGGCGGCGGTCTTGACCTTCTTTTCCCTCATCATGAATGCGAGATAGCCCAGAGTGTAGCTGCTCAGGGTCACGAGACAGTCAATTATTGGGTGCATAATAATATGATTACCATTGAGGGAACGAAGATGGGGAAAAGCTATAACAACTTCATCACTCTCGAGCAATTTTTCGATGGTTCGCACCCTCTTCTTGAAAAGGCTTATTCTCCGATGGTGATACGCTTCTTTATCCTGCAGGCTCACTACCGTTCTACTGTGGATTTCTCAAATGCTGCCCTTCAGGCTGCTGAGAAAGCTCTCCAGAAAATCACTGACAGCTACCGACGTCTTCAGAACCTTCAGCCTGCCGGCAAATCAAATATTGAGGTGCCTGATTTCCTGACAGCTTGTCAGGAGGCTATGGATGACGATCTCAACACGCCTCAGGTGATTGCCCAGCTCTTTGAGGCAAGCAAAATCATCAATTCTGCTACTGACGGCAGCGCGAAGCTCTCCAAAGAAGATATTGACCGTCTTAAAGAGGTCTTCGATATGTTCCTGATTGATATTTTAGGAATGAAGATTGCCGACGACTCGGAGAATGCAGAGGCAGTCAAGGCTTACGAAGGTGCGGTGGATCTCCTCATGGAAATAAGAGGCAACGCGAAAGCGCAGAAAGACTGGACCACCTCTGACCTTATCCGCAATAAACTCACAGAGTTAGGCTTCAACATCAAAGACACCAAAAACGGTGTGGAGTGGAGGCTTGGTTAGGCTCGAGCCTACCCTTCTATCAGCTTCAGAAGCTCCTCTATCGCTTCCTCAGAGGGAATATTCTTCTTCACGAGAGTCTTCCCTTTGTACAGACTGACCTTTCCCGGACCGGCGCCGACATATCCATAGTCGGCGTCTGCCATTTCTCCGGGTCCGTTCACGATACACCCCATGACCCCGATCTTCAATCCTTTCAGATTTTCTGTAGCAGCCTTCACCCGTTTTAAGGTTTGCTGCAAATCAAAAAGAGTGCGTCCGCATCCGGGACAGGCTATATACTCAGTCTTACTTATACGAAGACGAGCTGCCTGAAGAAGTCCTAAAGCCACTGAATTTATCTCATCCTGTGTGAATGCAGGAGCCTCAATCAAAATTCCCGAACCATAACCATCCAGGAGCAACGGACCGAAATCAGCTCCTGCCTTAATCTGGAGGTCCTCAAGATCGGAATCATCATAAGTCATTTTCAGGATTACAGGATTCTTTCCCCCTGCAGACGTAAATCTGTCAATCCAGGAAGCCATCTCTCCAGGGGCGTTTCTGTTGTCGGAATACAATACTATGGGCAAATCGTCGGCAAATAAAGAGGGATCAGAAGCCGCATTCACCTGATGCCACTCAGAGGGAATAACTTCAAAATCAAAGCCTGCCACCACAGGATAATTCACCCTTTCAAATCCGGGAATCGCTGCAGCCTTATCGCGGCTCTTCCCTTCAGGGATTTCAGCCGGAACCACCACAGGACGATGTCCGGCTCTCCCGGCTATATAGTCACGAAGCTTTTGGGCAACAGGAATCTCTTTTTCAGGATCTTCCGTAAGAGAGACTCTTATTGTATCCCCTATTCCCTCGCCAAGGAGAGTACCTATACCTACTGCACTCTTAATTCTTCCGTCTTCACCGTCGCCGGCTTCAGTTACACCTAAGTGGAGCGGGAAATTCATTCCCTCCTTTTTCATCTCCTTGTCAAGAAGACGCATCGTCTCGACCATCACAACCACATTGGATGCCTTGATGGAGATAACGATATTATCGAAATCTTCCTTACGGCAGACTCTCAGGAATTCCAGCACCGACTCCACCATTCCGGCAGGAGTGTCGCCGTAACGACTCATGATTCGGTCGCTCAAAGAACCATGATTGACCCCTAAACGGACAGCAGTACCGTTCTGCTTGCAGATATTCAGGAAGGGAACAAGAGTTTCCTCTATTTTCTTTATCTCTTCAGCATACTCCTCGTCAGTGAATTCGAGCTTCTTGAAAGTGCGGGCAGCATCTACGAAGTTTCCCGGATTAATCCGCACTTTCTCGCAGGTTTCAGCAGCCTTGAAAGCGGCTTTAGGATTGAAATGGACATCTGCGACCAAAGGGACATGACAACCTTTCTCATCAAGACCCTTCCTGATATGAGCCATGTTTTCAGCTTCACGTATGCCTTGAGTGGTAAGCCGCACAATCTCTCCGCCAGCCTCGGCAATGCGTAGAGCCTGCGCCACACTTCCCTCCGTATCAAGAGTAGAAGTATTGGTCATTGACTGCACCCTAATCGGATTATTACCCCCTATCTCGACATTGCCGGCTTTAGCAACGCTGCTTTCTCTTCTATTATAATTGTATATCGACATTGTAAAAATTATCTTTCAACCCAATTTATCAATTTTATTCTTTCCAGCCGATTAAAATGCTTACTATTATCCGTTACTAAGATACATCCATTGACAATTGCTGTTGCTCCAATTAACAAATCCATATCATCTATTAATAAGCCCTTATGGCGGAGAATAGCCTTTTGAAGACTATATTCCTCTATTGCATCTGAAATTGAGAGAATAGTAAACCATTTTATAAAATCTTTTACAACTTGCACAGCCTCAGCATTTTCACCAAAATATGCCCCATACAATAATTCCGCTACTACAATTTCTGAAAGACAACATCTTTCCACTCCTATCTGTTTTATTTTGTCTTTTATACCATATTTATTACGCAGATAAAAAACACAGATATTAGTATCAAGTAGATACATAGGGGTCTTCATTGGTCAAGTAATATAGAATTATCACTACTGCGTTTATCAGCTATGACCTCAATAATTTCATCTGTAGTCATATTACCTTTCCACGCACCGGCTAATTCATAAAAAGCATCCTCATCCTTTGTCGGATAATGTTCTTTTTGAGAAGTTGTTAACAATGATCTTGTCAATTTTTCTATCAAACGAAGTTTTACCTCATTACTTGCATTTCGAAGTAGATTCCAATAAGCCTCAGTCTGAGCTATTGTTATAGAATTCGTAGCCATAATATTTGAATTAAATCCCGGATCTCTTATATATTTTTTTCATCTCCACTCTCTACCCTTGGAGCTAACTGATAAAGAGGACTGAGCAGAAACCTACAGCAAAACCTGCCATTACCTGCCAGACAGTATGGCGTCCGAGCCATACACGTGCCGACCCGAGTAGTCCTGCTACTCCAATCGTTATCACCAGCCATACGAACAGCTCAGGCTGCGGTGAGCCTTCACGTGCAATCCTTATCAGAAGAGCTACGATACCGGCTATGCCCGCTGCATGAGCAGAAATCTTCCACCAGAAATTCACAATCATATTGACTACGCCTCCTACTGCTCCGCCGGCAAAGAAGAACACAAGCCAGTGAGGTGCTCCTTTATAATACATGAAAACGGCTGTCCCAACAAGGCATACAATCGTGATGATATACGGAATAAGACGCTCTTTGCGTCCGTTCAGACCAAGATCCTGCACGAGACCCATTTTCTTAAGAATCACCACAAACAGCATAGGGAGCAGAACATTAATGCCTGCCACTATCAGGGTGAAATATACCCTCATTCCCATGGGTGCAACATCAAGAATCGAAAGACCGAAAGCCAACATCAGTCCGTAGACAGGCATCATAAGCGGAACAAGCACCCACGAAAGGAAATGTGCCACACCGCTTACAGCTTTCTCGACATCCGACTCCGGCACCTCCCTATCCGGCTTTGGTGCATACTGAGGATCTTCCGGCGGCTGCGGAAGATTTTCAGAGTCATCACTCTTTTCCTCCTCAGCCTTCGGATTTTCTCCGAAAAGCGAACCGGGACGATTATTCAGGCTATATCCTTCCCCTCCCGGCACCTCAGGATAATATGAAGATGTATCTATTTTCATAATTCAATTTTTTAGTTTCAAGGCTCAAGGCGCGAGGCTCAAGGCTCAAGGCACGAGGCGCGAGGCTCAATGCTCAAGGCACGAGATAAATCTTATAATTCTTATAATTATTATAAATCCTTGAGC
>JAIDPA010000296.1 GCA_029062985.1 Muribaculaceae bacterium | reverse complement strand
AGATAGCTGTAAACATATTGAAACGGTCAATCATATCAGGACCATATACACGCGTAAGCTTCACGAAATTGTCAATCGGAGCCATTTCCATACCGTTCCTGATTTTGATCTGCTTTAATGTCTCAGGCGATACACGCGCTTCCGGAGATGCCTGCATCATGACACGATAAAGTTTACCGTAACTGTTAAAGTTAGAGATATACATACCGCCGTAATATCCCTGAAGAGCCTGAAGTATTGCATTCTGAGTCAATCCTGCCTGTTTGATTTTGGCAACATCAAGTTCGACCATATACTGTGGGAAAGTGGGGTTGAAGTTTGAATAAGCCATCTGGATATTCGGGTCAGCGTTCAAAGCACCGATAAATTTCTGATAAACCTCGAAGAATTTGTCAAGGCTGCCGCCGGTCTTATCCTGAAGCTTAATTTCAAAACCATTCGTAGCTGAATTACCGGAAATCATAGGAGGCTGGAAGTACATAATCCTTGCTCCTTTCACCTGAGAAGTCATTCCGAAGAGCTGTCCAACGATTGCCGATGCACTTTCCGTGTTCTCATCACGCTGATCCCAAGGCTTAAGCTTGATGATGAAAGAACCGTATGTGTTACCCTGACCACCCACGAAGCTGTAACCGGTGATGGCAGTGCGGCTTTGAACCGCCGGAATCGACCCGATGATGCTATCCACCTGGGAAATGACTTTCTGAGTTCTTTCCTGAGACGTTGCAGGCGGAAGGGTGACCGCACCCATGATCGTACCTGTATCCTCAGTCGGAACGAGGGCTGTAGGAGTGATTGCCATAAGGAATACCAGTGCTCCCACAGAGAGGGCAACTATCAGGAATGACGTAACTTTGTGTTTTGCAAAGAAACGCACACCTTTCTGATAAACACCCAGAAGTTTATCAAACGTTTTATTGAAAGCATTGATAAAGCTTTTTGAGAACATACCGACCACAGCTATTATTGCTACGATATAAGCGATGATGCTGAGTGCTACGTTTTCAAAGGTGTACCATCCAAGAACGAGGAATACAATAGCTGCTACGAGCAATATTGCTGTCACGAGTGGCGGGAAGGAGAAGCGTTTCTTATAAGTTTCTGCCATAGTCTTTGCAGCTTCCTTATATGCATCCCCCATGCGTTCTGTAACATTTTTATTGTCATGTCCTTTCAGGAACAACGCACAGAGAGCAGGGGAGAGGGTAAGCGCATTGATTGCAGAAAGACCGATTGCCATTGCCATGGTCAGACCGAACTGGCGATAGAAAATACCTGATGTGCCACCCAGGAAAGAAACCGGGATGAACACAAGCATCATGACCAATGTAATTGAGATGAGTGCACCGGAAATTTCGCGCATAGCGTCAATAGAGGCTTTCCTTGCCGATTTGTAACCTTGGTCAAGTTTGGCATGGACAGCCTCGACCACGACTATGGCGTCATCGACCACAATCGCAATTGCAAGGACGAGAGCTGAAAGAGTAAGAAGGTTTATTGTAAAGCCGAATATGTTCAGGAGGAAGAACGTACCAATCAATGCCACAGGGATGGCAATCATAGGAATCAAAGTGGAACGGAAGTCCTGCAGGAAGATGAACACCACAATAAACACAAGGACGAAAGCCTCGATAAGGGTCTTGACCACCTCATGAATTGAAGCAAACAGGAAGTCGTTGACACTCATCGTGGTCTGAAGGACCATACCTGCCGGGAGGTCTT
>JAIDPA010000295.1 GCA_029062985.1 Muribaculaceae bacterium | reverse complement strand
CCGTCATAACTGTCGTGGAGGTGGTCGGAGTCATTCCGAGCGGACACACTTCCGGCGCGCCCCCCGTAAAGAGGAGTACATCGGCAGCATTTGCCAGTGGGGAAGAGGCGTCCCCTGTTATCACTATAAACGGAATTTGGGGATATAGGTTTCGGGTAAGGTCAATCAATTCAATAATTTCACGTGTTTTTCCGGAATTACTGAGCAGGAGCAGCACGTCATTGGGCTGGAGAATGCCCAGATCGCCATGTTGCGCCTCTGAAGGATGCAGACATACAGCCGGCGTGCCGGTCGAACAAAAAGTGGTCGCAATATTCATTGCTATCTGACCCGCTTTCCCCATACCGGAGGTAACAAGCTTTCCGCCACGCTCGTTTACATGAGAGACAATGAGATCAACTGCCTTTTCATAAGCCGGGGAGAGAGGGATATTCCTGACAGCTTCCGCTTCCGCTTTCAGGATTTTATCAAGACGGGCGATGAAATTTGCCCCGGAATCTGTTGTCATAATTATTTTATTTTTTTTAAAGATTTATTCTCAAATTTCTCCAGCAGACCGAGCCAGTCTTCAGGCACCGGTTTTGCAGTCTGTGTGGCAGCATCGAAAGAGACCATGACAGTTTCGCAGACAGATTTAATGACTCCTGTTTTAGTCTCACGAATCATCTGAAGGAGTTTGAAACTTTTTTCAGACACAGAAAGACACGTGGTCAGCACCTCTATCTGTTCTCCAAAGAAAATAGGAGCGATATAGGCACAGTTTACGTTGGCTATGACAGTGTCAACATTTTTCCAGTCTACCTGTTGCCCCTTGACATCCGTAAAGTATTGTGCCTTTGCCGTGTCATAAAAAGTGAAATATATAGTGTTGTTGACATGCCCGAGCACGTCGACATCGTTAAACCGCAGCTGCACGGGGGTGGAATGACGGAAAATGTCAATACTTGGAAGTTCGTTAGGATTCATGATGAGAAACGTATTTCAGAGAGAGTCTGTTTCCCGATTTGCCTGTTGATGGCATCCCGGAGTTTAGAACGGTTCATTGAAAGTTCGTGACGCAGAGGTGCATTGGGGATTCCGACAGTCATCACACCGTCTTTAACAACAGGACGGCGGCATTGAGAAGCTATATAAGTCCCTACGGTCGGCTCCCACAAATCCACAGCCTTGCATTCATCCAGGCGTGAACTCATGCAGTTTTCCTGCAATGCAATCCGGAGAATATCTCCTATGCTCTGTGCTTCAGTTCGTTTCAATTGTTAATTATTATATAGATTATATTTCGGATTGATTAAAACATTAAGTGCCCAAATCCTCCAATGACCCGGTCACCCGATCACCTTGAAATTGCCTTCAGAGACATTCAGCAGAATATGGTCTCCCTCCATTCCCGCAAGGATATCATCGAGATGCTTGCGATTGGTATCGGTTATGAAAATCTGACCGAATATCTCCGAACTCGACACCTCCTTCATTATTCTCTCAACTCTTTCGGCATCAAGTTTGTCGAATATATCATCAAGGAGAAGTAGCGGAGTCATCCCTTTAGCTTCTTTAAGATAGTCGAAAATAGCGAGCCGCAATGCCACGGTGAATGTTTTCACCTGCCCTTGGCTTCCAAGACGCCTCAGACTGTATCCGTCGAGATGTGTCTCGAGATCATCTCTGTGTACACCTCCCGAGGTGTAGCCCAACACTATGTCCTTATCTCTTCTCTCAGCAAGGATCTCCTTAAGCGATGAGCCCGCGAGCTGGCTGCGGTATTCTATCTCTGACGATTCCCGGTTGCCTGAAAGGCGGGCATAACAATTCTCAATTTTCGGAGCGATTTTTTTAACCCATTCCGCTCTTGTGGCAAAAATGATTTCCGCTGCCTCTTCCATCGGAGCCTCCACAGATTCAAAAAGGAGCGCGTCTCTTACTCCTGCCCGCAGCATACGGTTTCTGCTTTCAAGCGAACGGTTATAACGGATAAGAGCTGACAGATATTCAGGATGAGCCTGTGAAATCACCATATCCATCAGTTTTCTGCGGTCTTCAGCCGGACCGCTGATAAGTTGCGAATCGCCCGGAGTGACCGTCACGATAGGATATCTTCCGATATGTTCAGAAAAACGCTGATATTCCTTACCGTTTCTTTTCAGGCTTTTACCTTTCCCCTTGTTGATTCCGCATGCAATTGAATCGGCATTTCCGGCGTCAGACACAAATTCCCCTTTTACAATCAGCATATCCTCGCCATGCTTTATGAGTGCGTTATCAGTGACAGGCGACATCGGACGCACCATGCTTAAGAAATGTATGGCTTCAAGAAGATTGCTTTTGCCCATTCCGTTCATTCCGAGAAGACAATTGACTCCCGGAGAAAAATCAAGAGTGGCAGCTGCAATATTCTTGAAATTGAGTATGTCGATATTTTTGAGAATCATATTTTAGGCTTTAGGTTTTAGGCTTTAGGCATTAGGCTTCAGGCATTAGGCTGGAGGTCTTTAGGGTCCTTAGTGTCTTTAGTGTCTTTAAGGTCTTTAAGGATAAAATCTAAAGCCTCACGCCTTGAGCCTAAAGCCTACTCCTCATCTTTGACTCCGTAAGCGAGGTCGCCTGCATCGCCCAGACCCGGCACAATAAAGCTTTTGGAATTTATCGCCGGGTCGATTGCAGCAGTCCAGATTGTGGTCTTATCTGTCGGAAACGTATTGCATACATACTCAATAGCCTGGCGGGAAGAAATCACCGAGCAGACGTGGATCTTTGCCGGAGTGCCTTTCTTTAGAAGCGCACGATAGCCAAGTTCCATAGAGCTGCCTGTTGCGAGCATGGGATCAACGAGTATTAGGGTTTTCCCGTCAAGATTGGGAGTCGCCATGTATTCCACCACCACTTCAAACTGGTCGCCCTTTTCCCTATATCGGCGATAGGCACTGACAAATGCGTTTTCTGCACGATCAAAGAAGTTGAGGAATCCATGATGGAAGGGGAGACCTGCCCGGAGAATTGTCGCTATGACCACTTGATCCTTAAGCTGCTGGCAGACGGCATTCCCAAGGGGAGTGGCAATCTGCTCGTTGCAATAGTCAAGACGCTTTGAGATTTCATAAGCCATAATCTCACCGATGCGGTTAAGGTTAAGACGGAAGCGTACAGGGTCATTCTGGATATTGACATCCCGCATCTCTCTTATATATCTGCTCACAAGACTGGGTGTGTCAGCAAAGTTGATTACATCAATCTGGCTCATATATTTTTCATCTTTACAAGACCGGCAGTAATAAATTATTATTGCCGCTAAAAGGTTATCATGCTACAAAGATATATAAAAACGACGGAATTTAATCAATAAATATTCACTTTTCACAACTTGACAGAGTGAGAAAGATTATTTTTGCCGGGGTTGGAGAACCGTCAGGGTGTTTTCCAGATCAAGTTTGAGCTGCTTGCGGAGTGCATCGATACTTTTGAATTGTTCCTCATCACGCAGCCGAGAATAAAACTCTATTCTTATTCTATCTCCATAGAGGTCTCCTTTCCAGTTGATCAGATGAGCCTCAATGGTTGATTCATTCCCGCGTCGGATAGTGGGGCGCACTCCGATATTGACCATCGCATCAACCTTCTTTCCGTCAGGAAGAATAACGCGGGCAGCGTATGCGCCTCTCCCCGGAATAATAATTCCGGGCGAGGGAAGTATATTGGCAGTAGGAAAGCCGATAGTGCGTCCTAATTTATTTCCCTCCACGACGATACCTGAAAGTGAGAACGGTCTGCCAAGCATATTTTTTACTTCTGCCACATTTCCCTTCTCAATGTTTTTTCTCACTGCCGAACTGCTCACTCCATCCACTACGGAAGCTTCAATCACTTCAATACCAAGTCTTTCGCCAAGAGAACGATAGTCGGAGATGGAATAATTTATCCCGTCTGAGCCGAATGTGTTATCATATCCTACGATAAGGGCTTTCACATCATACCTCTCACGCAGGAGTCTCATCCACTCGGCAGCAGTGGTGGAACGAAGTGTCTCATCAAAAGGCACTATGACCGGAGTCACTCCAAGGCGTCGTATCAGTTTTTCTTTCCTTTCGATTGATGTTATTGCCGCCGGTGCACGCTGAGGGGCAATCAGAGAAAGAGGATGACGGTCAAAAGTAATCGCTATCGGCTCAAAACCCTTTTCATCAGCAATGTCACGCACCAGTTTTAACACTGCCGCATGTCCGAGGTGTACTCCGTCGAAAGTGCCGATAGCGGCTGCTTTCCCGTTCATTTTTTTAAGCCTGCCTCCTTAAGGCGCCGACACACATCCTTCATGGAATCAGTCCCATTATTGTCGATACGTATGGCATGAAGTCCGATACTCCGGGCAGCCTGGCAGTTTGCTTCTGAATCATCGAGCATCAATGTCTCCGAAGGAACAAGGTGGAAGCGGTTTACCAGATTGGAGAAAATTGCGGGGTCCGGTTTGCAGGTGCGTTCCTGGAAAGAGACGACTATCCCGTCGAAATAGTCGTTGATCGACTTCCCTTCCTGACGGAATTTATTGTCAATCCAGTGATTATACATTACAGGATTGGTGTTGGAAAGCACGAACAGACGATAGCCGCAATCCCTTAATTCGCGAAGCATCCGCAGGCGTTCCGGCGGAATCCCGATAAGGAATCCTTCAAAGGCATCACGTATTTCGGTTGTGGTGGTGCCGGGACGGCAAAGAGGCAGAAGAAGGTCATAAAATTCTGCTGAGGAAATCTCGCCTGTCTCAAGTTGCAGGAACGGACCCTTCTGGGCATACTTTCCTAATAACGCATCAGCTTCTTCTATGCCTAAAGCAGCCAGAGCTTCAACAGCATGGTCACGCTCGATGTCGATGACCACACCGCCCAAATCGAAGATTATGTTTTTTATTTCATTCATATCTTGAAAAATGAGAGAGAAAAAGTATAAAAAGCCTTTGAGGAGAGCAAAGGCAATATCTAATGATAAAATTGTTGCAAATTTAACGAATTTTTTGTTTACTTCCCGACAAAATACTACCTTTGTGAATTAAAGTATGGATTAAGAGAGAGATTAATACCAAGAAACAGGACACAAAACATAAAGCTTATGAATGAACAGAGAGCAATCGGCATCCTGACTTCAGGAGGAGATGCCCCCGGAATGAATGCGGCAATCAGAGCGGTCACAAGGGCTGCCATATTTGCAGGTTTCAAAGTGTATGGCATCAAGCGAGGTTATAAAGGCTTGATAACAGATGAAATTGAGGAGTTTTCCACTCAGAATGTATCTAACATCATCCAGCGTGGCGGAACTATTCTGAAAACAGCACGTTGTAAGGAATTCACCACCAAGGAAGGTCGTCAGTGTGCCTACGATGTCCTCCAGCGTCATGGCATCAACGCCCTTGTGGTCATAGGCGGCGACGGTTCGTTGACGGGCGCACGTATTTTCGCCAATGAATTTCAATTTCAGATTGTAGGGCTGCCGGGCACAATCGACAATGACCTTTATGGCACTGACTCCACTATCGGCTACGATACTGCCTTGAATACTATAATGGATTGTGTGGATAAAATCCGCGATACAGCCACTTCTCACGAGCGTCTGTTCTTCATAGAGGTTATGGGTCGCGATGCAGGATTCCTTGCTTTGAACGGTGCGATAGCTGCCGGCGCCGAAGCTGCTATTATCCCGGAAATTTCTACTCAGGTCGATCAGCTTGACGAGCTGATTGCTCAGGGATTCCGTAAGTCAAAGAACTCCTCCATTGTATTGGTGGCAGAATCTCCCACTACCGGTGGTGCTATGGGTCTGGCAGAGAGAGTTAAGCAGGAATATCCCGATTATGATGTGCGCGTGACTATTCTTGGACACTTGCAGCGTGGCGGTTCTCCGACAGCATTCGACCGTATTCTTGCTTCACGAATGGGAGCAGCAGCTGTGGATGCGCTTCTTGAAGATCAGCGCAACGTAATGATAGGTATCCGTAATGATGAGATTGTCTACGTTCCGTTCACTAAAGCGATCAAGAATGACAAACCCATCAACCAGGAATTGATGTCAACTCTACGCAGACTCTCGATATAAATTGAAAATTGAAATTTATAATAGCGAGTTAATGGCATTTGAATTATAAGGGAAGGGACGAATTTCGTGCCTTCCCTTAAAGATTTATAAGATTTAAAAGATTTATAAGATTCATCAGCCTCATAACCAGCCAGCCGATTCCTAAAAGCAAAAAAGAAAGGCGAGTCCTCACGGATACGCCTTGAATTTAGTCGTTATGTGCAATAATTGATGTCGTGTGGGCGAAGATGGATTCGAACCACCGAAGGCATAAGCCAGCAGATTTACAGTCTGCCCCATTTGGCCACTCTGGT
>JAIDPA010000294.1 GCA_029062985.1 Muribaculaceae bacterium | reverse complement strand
CGCCCCCCGCCTTGAGCCTAAACCCTAAACCCTGCGTCAGCAGGTTTGTCGCAGGTGAAATGCCCGGCGCCTTGAGCCTCGAGCCTCGAGCCTAAACCCTAAACCCTAAAAAATAAATAAATTATGAAACATCTACTTTCCGAAGCCGACCGCTGTTGGCGATCTCTTCATTACTTCCGCAAAGAACGCGAACGAAGTAAAAATTACACTTTCGGCAGACAATGGAACGACATGATTTATGTCGATGGCAGACAAATCTCCGAAGAGGAATTCATCCTTTCAGAAGGACATCTCCCTCTGAAAAACAACCTCATACGTCGCATTGTGCGCAACATTATCGGTGTGTTCCGACGTCAGCTTGCCGAAAAGATGGAGAAGTGGGATGACGATATGAAACGCCTGGCTGCCGCCAACAATCTCTACGAACTGTATGCCCGTTCGCTCGAAGAATTTCTTATCTCAGGAATGGTGGTACATAAGAAATGGGTCGGCCGACGGAACGGTCAAAACGGCATCTGGACCGAAATGATCTCCCCGGCTTCCTTTTTCTTCAACCCTTCCGCAAGCGACTCCCTCGGTGCTGACTTCTCTTTCGTAGGGCAATATCATGAAGTCGATCTTAATGATTTCTGTGATGCCTTCGTCTCAAATCCGGAGCAATTTGCCCGTGCAGTCGAAATATTTGGAATGTCAAACACCCGCACCATAAAAATCACCGAAATATGGCAGCGCGAACGCCGTCCGCGCCGTCTTGTCCATATTCCCGATTCTGCAGCCGTCAGATGTATCGAAGAACACGAATGGCGTCAGAGAAAAGACCTACACAAGCTCAAATCCCGCTGGTTTCTCCATGATGTCTGGCGTTTCTATTTCCTATCTCCCGACGGGTCAGTGCTGGCTGAAGGAGATTCTCCCTATCCTCATCGTTCTCATCCTTACGTCTTTAAGGCTTATCCTTTTCTCGACCGCGAGATCCATTCCTTCGTCAGCGACACCATCGACCAGCAGAGATACACCAACCGCCTCATCACGATGTACGACTGGATAATGCGTGCCTCTGCCAAAGGTGTCCTCCTTCTTCCGGAGGGGTGCGTGGCGCCTGACCAGATTCAGAACGTAGCCAACGAATGGGGGCGTTTCAACGGAGTGATTGTCTACCGTCCTCGCCCGGGCAATCCCGAGCCGAAGCAGATTAACGGGGGCAGCCCGCACATGGATATCTCCGAACTCTTAAGCATCCAGCTGAAAATGCTTGAAGACGTTTCCGGAGTCAACAGTGCTCTCCGGGGCAATCTTTCCTCTAATTCAATAAGCGGCTCCCTTTACAATCAGCAGACTCAGAACGCCATGACCTCTCTCTCAGATATTCTTGATTCTTTTGCATCTTTCATATCGGCTGCTTCTGAAAAAGACCGCTGGCTCATGACTGCCCTCGCCAAAAAAAATTTGTCAAACTCCCAAAATAATTATAACTTTGCATTTTAATGGAATAGGCGCAAGCCCGTAAATAATTTTTATAAGAATTATAAGAATTATAAGAATTATAAGAATTATAAGAATTATAAGATTTATAAGATTTATAAGATTTATAAGAATCGCCTCGAGCCTAAAGCCTAAAGCCTAAAGCCTCGAGCCTAAAGCCTAAAGCCTCGAGCCTAAAGCCTAAAGCCTTACGATTTTACAAATCTCAGAGACCA
>JAIDPA010000293.1 GCA_029062985.1 Muribaculaceae bacterium | reverse complement strand
TTCCCGAAGATACGGTTTTTATTCCATATCGAATCATTTGTCAATCATTTTGATATACTTGTAGAAAAATGAAGTTATTTAAGCTAAAGAGCATTTTAACCCGTTAACCTTTTATCCCTCAACTTAATCTTGCGAAAGTTGAGTCAAATTAAAATAAGAATATGGTAATGAGAGGATTTTATACTAAAAGAATTATTGGTTCTTTAATGATTTTTGTTTTTGCATTAATCGCTTGTTCGTCGGATGGAAAACCTAAGGAAATCGGATTTGCTCATAGTCCCGAAGAAATGAAAAAGCTGAGCGAGCTATCCGAACTGAGATATCGTTACGTCATAACAAGAGATTCAAATCGGCTTGATTCAATGTTAGTGATAGTGAATAATATGATTAATGAAGACGGTCTGTCCCTTCAGGCAGTCTTGAATAAACTTGGTCTGCTTGGGATGCTTAAGCGTTATGAGGAAGGCGCAGAATTTCTGGAAAATATAGAGCACCCACTCTCTATAGAAATATTTCCTCCTTATTATAAGAAAGTCATAGAATTACGGTTCCGTGCAATGGCTTATAATCAGGAAGGAAATGGGGAGATGAAGAATAAATGCCTGTCGGAAATTGTACTCCTGATAGGCAATTACATCGAAGAAAATAAGGATCATATATCTGTTTTTTTGGAGACATCCTCTGAAGCTCAGCTTCTGAAAGGCCATTACTTTCTTGCCTTAACCCAGTATTATGGTTATCTTTCCTTACTGGAGGGTACAAAAGCCGCAGAAACAGCAATGGACGAATATTTCAGACCCTACAAGGATGTGGAAGTTCTTACCACATTCATAACAGACATCATGAATGAGAGTATCCTCCTTAATGGGTTTTATGGTTTTTGAATTCAACAACTTGAATATCTGTCAATAAATACTCATCAAGAAGAAGGAAAATATGTTGAATCCGATAAAATCACTGTTTTTTCAGTATTACTGGTGGCAACGCAAACACGGTCAGAATTAGAGTATTCGGGTATCAGAACAGGCTCACGGAAAGCCGGACGTGTCCGAAAAGATTTATTTCTCAAATGAAATAACTGTGAGAAGTTTGCGAGAAGTTTGGAATCTTGGATATGGAATTGTTGCAAGTTTCGAGGCAAATTATTAACTTTGCATTGTAATAACCAACTCAATATATATTTTGGATACAGATCCTTTACCATCTTCAACACCGGTACTTGCCCTTATTTCATTGGCAACGCGGGCAGTAGAGTTTTTTGCGCCCCCGAGCTGGACTTCCTGGGTTCTCATAGTTCTTATTGCCACACTGTGTCTTATGATTTCAGCCTTTGTTTCCGGAAGTGAAATAGCTTATTTCGGTCTCTCCCAGGCGGAAGTCGACAATCTTGAAGAGGATGACGATCCTCAATCCCGAAAAGCATGCAATCTCCTCGAGAACAGCGAACGTCTTCTTGCAACAATCCTTATCTCTAATAATCTCGTAAACATCACGATGGTCGTGCTGCTGAGCTTTGCCTTCAATCAGGTCGCAAAGTTCAACAGCCCTGTCCTTGATTTCCTTGTGCAGACAGTCCTGCTGACTTTCCTACTCCTGCTTTTCGGAGAGATTTTTCCGAAACTTGTAGCACGCGGCAAGACCCTGAAGTGGGTTCGTTTCGCTGCCACACCTCTGACGCTATTCTATAAGCTGCTCGGTCCGCTGGCTAAAATGATGGTCAGATCGTCTTTCCTTGTCAATAAAGTGGTCACTAAAAAGAATGAGAACCTTTCTACTGATGAACTTGAAAAGGCTCTCCAGATTTCTGACATAAAAGAGGGAGAAGATAAGGAGATGCTTGAAGGAATCCTGAGCTTCGGAGAAAAAGAGGTGAGCGACATAATGATTTCAAGAGTTGACATCACCGATATTGAATTTCATGCATCATGGTCGGAAGTGCTCGAAATTATCCTGAAATCAGGCTATTCCAGAATACCTGTCTATGACACTTCACGCGACATAATCCGAGGAATCCTCTACTCGAAAGACCTTCTTCCCTATCTCGGCAAACAGAGCGATTCTTTCAGATGGCAAACTCTTATCCGCGAACCTTATTTCGTGCCTGAAAACAGAAATATCGATGATCTTCTTGAGGATTTCAGAACAAAGAAAATCCACATAGCCATTGTGGTCGATGAATATGGCGGCACTCAGGGAATGGTCACGCTTGAAGATGTGATAGAAGAAATTGTAGGAGAAATTGATGACGAGTATGATGAGCACACCTCCTTCTATAAGAAAATCAATGCAAATACCTACATCTTTGATGCAAAAATACCTATCGGCGACTTCTGCCATATTGTAGATATTGATGAAGATGAGCTGGGCGACTATGGCGAAGCTGAGACTCTCGCCGGACTCCTTCTTGAGATAAAAGGTGATTTCCCTACTTTAAAAGAGATTCTTTCGCGTGGTTCCTGTAAATTCCAGGTCATGCAGCTTGAACGTCATCGTATTACAAAAGTAAAAGTCACTGTAGCTCTCCCAAAGGCAGAAGAGACTCCCGAACCCTGATTGCCTCTAACATTCTAACACTCTAACCCTCTACTTTCGCCAAAGGCGAAAGTAGAATTTAAATAGATTATTATGGAAACTGATTTCATTTACTGGCCTCATCCCACTCCGGTCGGGATTAAAGTGGAAGAGGTTTCAGGCATGGAAAACCGAAACGGAGAACTCTGGCGCCGTCTGGCTCTCCAGATATATTGTGAAAACGGCAAGGACGGATTCAGGGAAATAGGTCATTTTTCTAATGGCGCTCCTTTCCTTTTCGGTCAGCCTGCACGCATATCCATCACTCACACTGCCCATCTGCTGGCTGTGGCAACTCTTCCTAAAACTCCGGAAGCCAATCTTTCTGAATTCTCTGAGCGTACAGCAATGGGTATTGATGCCGAACGTCTTGACCGTGAACAGGTCTGCCGTATCCGGTCTCGTTTCCTCTCGGAAGCTGAGATCTCACTTATTCCTGAAAATGACATCAAAGAAAATATAATTGCATGGACCGCCAAAGAAGCTCTGTATAAGGCAGCCTTGACTGAAGGACTTGATTTCCGCAATGACCTGACTATTCTTGAACTCCCTTCCATTGACACGAAAATGAATCTTCCGGGAGCTCCTGCACCCCGTCTCGGCAGGGCTAACATAAAAATCAAAGATGAGACTCATGAAATGATGCTCTATAGCTACCGGAGCGATGATTGCTGCGTAACGCTGGCATTCAGCCCTAAATGCGCCAAATTCGGTAAAAAATAACGCATAGAGAGCTATCATCTTGAGCCTTGAGCCCCGAGCCTTGAGCCCCGAACCTCGAGCCTCCAATAAAACGTACAACGGGGCGTCCTCTTTTAATCAGGAAGGGCGCCCCGTCTTCGGCAAGTCAAGAAGTTATTCGTCTGTCACTACTTCTCGGGTGTTCAGCCCAAAAGGCTGCGCAATTGCAAAAGCATGACCACAAGTCCTGCTACATAGATTGCAATCAGTCCGGGCTTGATTGCCCGCTTCTTTGAAGAAAGATTTTTCATAAATAAGTTTTGGCGTTGCGACCGGTATGGCTGACGTGACCAGTCAAGGGTTAACTTTTTTCATTCACACTGCAAAATTACCCTCGCCGACTGCCAAAACAAATCAGCAGTATGTTAACAAATATTAAACCACCATCCTCATATCATTATACATACGATCAAGAGCACGGGCGTAAAAATTTAATCATACGGTCAATACTGTGACAAGTCCCCAGATTACGAGCATGATATTGCTCACTGCATAGGTCACGGCATACCCTATTGCCGGAACAGTGCTCCCTATGGCATTCTGTGCCGCGCCTAAAGCTGCGGTGCATGTGCGGGTCCCGGCACAGCACCCGAGCGTGATAGCCGGATTAAACTTAAACACTTTATGACCAAGCCATAATCCGAAAAATATTGGTATCATGGTGCCTATAGCTCCTGCAAGAAACAGCATCGGTCCCACTGCCTTGATTCCTGCGACAAACGATGGAGCTGCCTCTATGCCCACGACTGCTATGAAGACGTTTAGTCCGAGATTATTCATAAGCCATAATGCTCCCTGAGGAATATAGCCGTAGGTGGGGCGCTTTGAACGCAACCAGCCGAAAACAAGTCCTGCAATCAAGGCTCCGCCACTCGTCCCGAAACTTACGGGAATACTGCCGATATATATGCTCATCGTGCCGAATAGTCCGCCGATAAAGATTGCAAGGCCGACGAACATTAAGTCGCTCTGCACGGAGGGGCGATCCTCATGTCCGATATGAGCTGTGGCATTCTTCACCTGAACAGGGCGTCCCACTACCGTCAGTTTGTCTCCCTTTCTGAATGTGGTGTCGAGATTTATGTCAATAGGTTTTCCGCCTCTGTAAGCATCCCGGATAACAACTCCATGCATATACTTATTTTTCCTGAGGTCGGAAATACGTTTATCTATGAAATCATCCTTCTTCACAATAACCCCCACCCTGTCAAGCGGATAGGACAGTATTTCCGGATCTGCCAGTTCCTCCCCGAGATAGTCAGTTACCTTTACCATGAATTCTGAACGTCCGCAGACCACTATCTCATCTCCATAATAAATAAGGTCGTCATGGCGGGGAGCCTTTATCTCCTCCCCATGGCGTAAGCGGTCAACGTAAACTTCCAATCCATTATTCCTCAGATATTTCTCCGTATCATGCACAGTGCGTGGCTGACTGAAAAATTCTGACCGCACCGTGAAAGCCCTGTAATAGACCTTCTCCATTGCATTCACGTATGAGGGGTCTTTGGAATGCTCTCCCGAATTCAGTTTCTTTTCAAGTTCTATCGTGGCAGCCTTAACCTTATCTATCCCTCCTAAAAGCCGAGGAGCAATGTTGCCGAGGATAATAACTGTCCCGAGTGTTCCGAAAATATAGGTTACGGCATAACATACAGGAATGATGTTCAATTCCTTATCAAGCAATTCTTTTGGCATGCCCAGACGCCCCATAGCCTCTGTTCCCACTCCTAATAGTGCCGAACAGGTCTGTGAGCCGGAAAAAAGACCTATCGTCTCTCCCTTTGAGTAGCCGCATATATAGGATATCACCCAGGTGATGCCAAAACACATTCCTCCCATAAGCAATGCGAACAACGCCTGTTTGAGTCCTCCCCCGCGCAATGAACGGAAAAAATCAGGACCCACACTGTAACCTATTGAAAAAAGAAACATCATGAAGAATGCCATCTTTATCGGTCCGGACATCGGAATCTCAAGCTGTCCGATAAGGACACCCACAAGCAAGACAGACGTAACACTTCCTAACGAAAAATTACCAATCCGTATCTTGCCTATCAGAAATCCCAGACCTATCGTGAGGAACAGGGCAAGGGTGGGATATTCTCTCAATATTTCCGCAAACGACTCAAGCATGACATTTATTTTTTGAAAAAAGATTATACTTCATTAACATTTCATTTCCCTCTCATGTTCATTACAAAAAAAGAGCCCCGAATTAATTTCAGGACTCCTTCGTATGGATTGAAAATTCCGGCTTCTATCAGTCGCGGCTTCCTCCGAATATGCGGAGCAAGAAAAGGAAGAGGTTGATGAAGTCAAGATAAAGATTCATGGCGCCGATTGTGGCAAACTTGTCGGCAAGCTGAGGATCAAGATTAGCGGCTGCCATACGCTTGATGCTCTGTGTGTCCCATGCTGTCAGACCTATAAAAATCAACACGCCTACAATTGAGATGACCCATTCCATCGTGTTGTTTGCCCAGAAGATATTCACTACGCTGGCTATAATCAGTCCGAAGAGAGCCATCATCAGGAAGCTGCCCATCTTTGAAAGATCGCTCTTCGTGAAATAACCGTAGACCGACATAGCGCCGAATGTGCCGGCAGTGATGAAGAATGTATAGACAATAGTGCCGACACGATAGACGATAAAGATTGGAGCAAGCCATATACCCATCAGGGCTGAGAAGAGACAGAAGCAGCCAAGCACGGCGGCTGTCGACATCTTGTTCATGCGGGCTGGCAAGATCCATGCCATTGCAAACATAGCAATAAGGGTGCCCCAGAAGACAATCTTACTGCCGAAGAAGAAGCTCATTGCTGCCGGACTCGAAACGATTCCCAACGCACAGAACGCTGAGATAAGAAGTCCGATGAACATTCTAACGTAGACACGCTTCATAATAGCGTTGGTCTGACTCACTACTGAACTCTGCCCGTAATAGGGAGGAGGAGTTACATTGCGATTTCCGTATTCCATTTTATTTTTGTTTTAGTTAATTTTTATCTCGTTATTACATTCTCTCCGGCATCTCCATTCCCAAAAGGCCTACACCTTCCTTGAGTGTGCGTGCCACTACTGCCGAAAGAATCAGACGCAGCTGACGCTTCTTCTCATCCTCTTCCTTAAGGATAGGATAGTCATGATAGAACTGATTGTATTCCTTAGCCAGATCATAACAATAGTTTGCTATGAGTGCGGGCGAATAAGTTCGTCCGGCCTCCTTCACGACTGACGGGAAATCTGCCACTTTCTGAATCAACGTAGCTTCCTTCTCGTTTGGTTCGGATTCTGCCTTTGCCTTGAGGTCGACTCCGCCCGCACGCCTTATAACCGAGCGTATACGGGCGTATGTGTATTGAAGGAATGGTCCGGTGTTGCCGTTGAAGTCGATTGACTCTTTCGGATTAAAGAGCATGTTCTTCTTCGGATCAACTTTCAGCAAGAAATATTTGAGAGCGCCCAAGCCAACCATTCTCGACACTTCCGCTGCCTCTTCCGCCGGCATATCGGCAAAACGTTCGGCTGAAGTTTCACGTGCTGACTCAATCATTTGCTCCATAAGGTCGTCGGCATCAACAACCGTACCCTCTCTCGATTTCATCTTTCCCTCCGGTAGTTCTACCATTCCGTAAGAGAAATGAGTAAGATCCTTACCCCATTTGAAGCCAAGCTTATCCAAAAGGAGGGAGAGCACCTGGAAATGATAGTTCTGCTCGTTGCCAACGACATATATCATTTTGTCAATCGGATAATCCTGATAACGGAGTTTGGCTGTGCCTATATCCTGCGTCATATAGACGGATGTCCCATCTGCACGTAGGAGAAGTTTATGGTCAAGCCCGTCATTAGTCAGATCTGCCCATACGGAGCCATCATCCTTCCTATACATTATTCCCTTCTCGATTCCTCCGAGAACCAAATCCTTACCTTCAAGATAGGTGTCTGACTCATAATAGATTTTATCAAAATCAACACCCATCTTCTTATAGGTTTCGTCAAAGCCTTCATAGACCCATCCGTTCATGGTCTTCCAGAGTGAACGCACTTCCTCATCGCCGGCTTCCCATTTACGCAGCATTTCGCGTGCCTCGAGCATAAGGGGTGAGGCTGCCTCTGCCTCCTCTTTGCTGAGACCCTTTTCCATCAGCTCTGCCACTTCCTGCTTGTAGTGCTTGTCAAACTCCACGTAGAAGTCGCCTATGAGATGGTCGCCTTTCTTCCCGGTAGACTCCGGAGTGGCTCCGTTGCCCCATTTCTTCCATGCGAGCATTGATTTGCAGATGTGTATGCCTCGGTCGTTGACAATATTTGTCTTCACTACCTTCTTACCGTTTGCCTGCAAGATGCGGGCAAGAGAATAACCCAGAAGATTATTGCGGACGTGTCCGAGATGAAGGGGCTTATTAGTGTTGGGAGATGAATATTCCACCATCACAAGCTCCGAGTTCTCATCCGCCTTGGTAATGCCGTATTCATCATCCTCCGATATTTCATGCAGCACGTCAAGCCAGAAAGAAGGATTGATGGATATGTTGAGGAAACCCTTGACTACATTAAATTTAGCCACAGCCGGCTCGTTTGCCAGCAACCAGTCACCAATTTCGGTAGCAGTAGCTTCCGGGCTTTTATGAGAAGCCTTCAGGTAGGGAAACACCACAATAGTCAGGTTTCCCTCAAATTCTTTTCTTGTTGCCTGAGGCACAATGCCTGAGGCATCCACGTCTACGCCGTAAAGCTCCTTCAGAGCCTTGGCTACAGCGCCTGAAATTATGCTTTCTATAGTCATTTCCTTGTTTTGACTGTCGGTTGGTTTTTATTTAAATTGAAGATTGAAATCTTAAAATTGAAATTTGGAACAGCCTTAAGCCTCGTGCCTTGAGCCTTGAGCCTATATACTGCAAAGTTAACAAAAAAATTCGATATGGCTTTTCTATTTCGGCAAATCATACCGATTTCTCCTTCCGTACATCCTTTTCTTATGCTTGCGAGGAGGGTGTTTCAGTCTGAACGTCTTTGGATCGCAAACCTGCATTAATAGCGCCCCCTTTCCTGTCTTTATATAAGCACTGTCACCCTCACTTGCATTTTTATACATTTTATAGGGTGGTTTGATTTCCATTTCCCTGCCGTCAGGATATCGCAATTCAAGATAATACTCATGATATGCCGGACCCGTCGCATAGCTTCGTCTCCCCGATGTCTGTGTCTTATGGCGTGTCTTGACAATCTTACGAGCCACCACTACATCAGTTTCCTCAAAACCGGAAGTATCTGCACAGAGTGAATTGATTAGCAGAAGTGTCCCTCCTGCTATTGCTGTCAGAATAATATCGAAGATTACCAAATTCAGCCATTCCGGTCCGGCAATGAACCAGACCCTCCTCAGAGGTTTACGCATGAGAAATACAATGCCGCCTACGACCAAGAGCAATATGAATATAAACAGAGGCATATTGATAAATGTCATTTCGCTTTCCGCCATTATCGCCCCGGCTCCAAGGATGGCAAGTGCCACTGATACTCCAAAAAATACTGTTCCTGCCAATTTATTTCCAGCTGCCATGATTCAGATTAGTTGATATTTTTTCCACACCCACAAAGGTAATAATTTATCTTAAGGAAATCAATTTAAAAATCAATGGCATCCACTCCTGCCGAAGTGATGCCATTGATTCTACCGATCGGATACTCTATATGGAATTATTTTCCGAGTTCCGGGGTTGGTTTGAATTTCACTGTCTTGCGGGCTGCAATAGTGATTTTCTCTTTTGTCTGAGGATTAACACCTGTACGCTCCGGCTTCTCAACAACTGAGAAAGTACCAAAACCTATGAGCTGTACTTTATCATCATTGGCAAGTGCCTGTGCTATTGACTCCAACATGGCATCAAGTGCAGCTTTGGCAGCTACCTTGTTCAATCCTGCTTTTGCAGCGATTTCGTTTACAAGATCTCCTTTGTTCATAATTATTATTTTTCCTTTATAATGTGTGCGTTTCGCGGCGCTTTTGCCACTTCTTCATTTTATCAACAACTGAACATGCAAAAAATATCTTGAACCAACTATTTTTTTTAATTTTTTCCTCCTCCAACTATCTTTTTTCCTTTCCGACTCCTAATTCCTACCTTCTCCCCCTCTCTAAGAAAGTTTTTTAGATAATCACAATTTATCTTAATTGTAGCTCCTTTTTTCTGAAAGTATCAAAAAAAAGTTATACCTTTGTAGTTAAACTTTCGCAAGCTTAAGTTGAGACCCTGCCTGCGGAACTTAAAATTTTTTCACATCATGTATGGATCAAATCGCGGTGGTTTCCTGGCATCTATTCCGCCGGTTACCAAAAATCTTATCATTATAAATCTGCTTGTCTGGCTGGCTGAAGCTCTTTTCCCACGATTCGCCGATACCATAATTCGTGTAGGCGGACTTCATCTCTTCTCTGCATCCCTATTCAATCCGGTCCAAATCATAACCTACATGTTCATCCATTCTCCATCCTCAGTAGCTCATGTCCTTTTCAACATGTTCACGCTTTGGATGTTCGGTTCAACACTCGAAAGAGTCTGGGGCTCGAAGAGATTTATAATCTACTATTTTATATGCGGAATAGGAGCAGCTGTCGTTCAGGAAATTGTCTGGAGTCTGACTTATATGCATGATTATATCGACCGTATCGCTAAACAGAATCTGATCACTTACGATCATGCCCGTCAAATGGTGGATGCCGCCCTCGCGTCTTCCGACCCTCAGTTATCCCAGGTTATTTCCCAATTTAAAAATATTTTCGTCACAATCGGTGCTTCAGGTGCCGTCTACGGATTGCTCCTCGGATTTGCGTTTATATTCCCTAATCAACCGATGTATCTCTTTTTCGTCCCTGTCCCAATCAAGGCTAAATATATGGTGATCGGTTATGGCGTCATTGAATTCTTCCTCGGAATAGGCAGTTCAGACATGATTGCCCACTTTGCCCATCTCGGAGGAATGCTGTTCGGACTAATAATACTCTTCTATTGGAAAAAGAAAGGAACTCTCTATGGCGGCGGCTTTTATTGAAAGATTCAAATATATATGCGGTTCAAAAGCCCTCGTCTGGCTGCTTATCATCAACACTGCAGTTTTTCTGGTGCTGAGAATTGCGATCTTTATCGGGAATGCCGGCGGACTACCCGGCAATTTCACCATGCAATGGCTCTGCATGTCGGCTGTGCCCTCTTCTTTCATCGTTCATCCCTGGACAATTATTTCCTATACGGTCACTCAATATGATTTCCTGCATCTCCTGTTCAATATGCTGTGGCTGTTCTGGTTCGGGAGGATTCTTCAGACCACCCTCTCTGACCGTCATCTCATCACTCTCTATATAGGAGGAGGAATTGTCGGAGGAGTATTTTTTCTTCTCTCTGCCTTTCTGCTTCTTCCTTCATCTGCATTCCTATGCGGCGCTTCCGCTTCTGTTCTGGCTATAATGACGGCATGCGCCATACGTACTCCCGAGCTGCGGCTAAATCTTTTCCTGTTCGGCGAAGTCAAATTAAAATGGATAGCCATAGGGTGTATAATTCTGACATTCCTCGGCGTCGGAGGTGGAAACACCGGCGGACAGGCTGCCCATATCGGGGGAGTGGTTTTCGGCGCAGCTTTCGCACTTCTCCTTAAACGGGGATTCGATTTGTCAAGACACATCTTCCCCTCCGCAGTAGGAAAAGCAGTCAGAGAAAAAGCTTCTTCAGGAAGCAGGAGAAATGTTCGGCGCGACGGAAATGCTGTGGCAAAAGCAGCCGCCGGCAGACTCTCCGACAGCAACCGTCTCGACCAGCTCCTTGATAAAATCCGATTCTCAGGCTACGCTTCCCTCTCTTCTTCAGAACGTCAGGAATTGAATGCATTATCAAAACGTCTTAATAAATGAACTTCCTCCTCCCGCAAAAACTTAGCATTTTATGAAAATACCTCTTCTAAATCCGATGTTCAGAATGGTGATGAGAATTGTTTCCATCATCATTTTCCTTCTCACCATCGTTTCCGCCTACGGGGGAAAGATGAACCCGGAATACCTGACAGTGCCTGCAGTGCTTTGTCTTGCCCTCCCCTATTTCGCTATCCTGACCGGAATTCTCGTTATATTCTGGGCTCTCATGCGCCGCATAATTTTCACTGTTCTCGGCGTGCTGACTATATTCGCCTGCTCCGGACCAATCAGTCAGGCTTTCCCACTTAGTTCAGGCAAAGCTCCGGAGGAAGGAAACCAAACTTTCAAAATAGTTTCTTGGAACGTGCTCCATACCGATGACATCAGGAAACCTGACTACGGAAGCAACCGCGCTGTAGAATTCATGATCAATTCGGGTGCCGACGTGATTTGCCTCGCCGAATTGCTTAACTTCAGCAGCGACGAACTCAAGAAGGCAAGTCCGCAACTTATAGACAGTCTTATCAGAATGTATCCCTTCCGCGCCGGATTATCCACCAACGACATTAAGATTATTTCCAAATATCCTGTCAGCCGTGTCGGACTGACCGACAACAGCCAGACTCTACAGCATCGTTTTGACTTCTTCAAAGTAAACTTTCCCGGAGGAAAGATTCTCAACATCGGGATGGTGCATCTTTATTCCTACGACCTTTCAGAGGAGGAACGCAATGTCATGAAAGATATGAAATCCGTCGGTGGAGCTAAGGAGAGTGTCAAGGAATTTAAGTCAACTATCTTCAGCAAACTCAGGAATGCTTTCCGAAGGCGCGCTGAAAATGCCAAAGAACTCCGTGAAGCCATCAACACCATACGTCCCTCAGCACCTCTAAAGGTGTGTGGCGACTTTAACGATGTCCC
>JAIDPA010000292.1 GCA_029062985.1 Muribaculaceae bacterium | reverse complement strand
TAAGGCTGCTGCGGTGGACCGTAAGGCTGCTGCGGTTGCGGACCGTAAGGCTGCTGCGGTTGCGGACCGTAAGGCTGTTGCGGTGGACCGTAAGGTTGCTGTGATTGCGGGCCGTAAGGTTGCTGTGATTGCGGACCGTAAGGCTGTTGCGGACCGTAAGGCTGATAAGGCTGCTGGCTATTAAAACCGGTAGCGCTTTCAGTCCAATTAAGATGTTGCAGATCATCCACCAATTTACTTGCTACCTGTCCGGCATAATACATCAGCAGACCTGTAACATACATGTTAATCCACATCAGCTGAGGACACTCAGCTGCAATCTGCCGATAGAAATCAGGAAGCTGGCTGTCGTCAAGACGGTCAACAATCTGATCGAAATAATATGGAGCCGTCTCCTCAGAGTAACGACGATTGCCATCGTTGAGCCCTAAGATAGAGATGTTGAATCTCTCGCAAATATTTTTCAATACCTTTTCAAACCCTTTCACATGTCCGGCTGCTCCTGATACTCTCTGGGCAGCGAAACGTATGGAGTTTTGCTTTATCATGGTCAGACCTTCTCTCAGAAGATAAAGAGCTGAGATGTCGGTCGTGCTTCCTCCGATGTCGAAACATAGATAAAGTTCGTTATTCTTAACGCCTTTGGTATTGGCAAGATAGTTTGCTACAGAGTTTGCCTCCGTCAGGGAAACATTCTCATCCATATTGGCAAACATCTTCTTGGGATTGTAAGAGACAATACGGTTGGGATCGTCAGGCATCATGGCGAAAAATTCCCTGCGCTGCTCATTTTCATCAGGAGCCATTATCCCTAATGCGTCAGTGATTTTCGAACTGAAGCGCGACTTAAACTGGCTGACGTTGAAATCATAAGGCGCACGCACACCCTCTTCATCGACCTGCTCTTTATAGACAGGCTTAAGTATGCTGAGGGTAGAGAAAATATCGTGATATTTATTGAGCAAAGTATTGCTCATTGAAGAGGGATACGACCATCGGAGAGCTGTCGGCACTTTCTCCATAAGGAATAGCTGAGCATAGGTCTGGAGCATAAGAGTCTTCAGGAAAGCTATCTTATGAGCTTTCTCTTCATCTGCCTCTTTCCATTTCATATCCTGCACCTGATCAATCTGACCGATGTTGGGATAGTTGAGAGTTATTTTTCCACTTGAGACACTTTGCACCGGAAGATTATCCATAAAACACGGGAATCCTCCGACCACTTCCTGGCTCAGACGCGATGCATTTTCTTCATTGGGACCGAGCTTCCGGAGACGCGCTTTGTCGTGAAGAGTCAGGACGCTATGGATGGCATTACTCTTGAGTGGAGTCTGACGCCCTTGGAAGAAAAGTATTTTATTTTCCCTGAGTCCCACCTTAGCTCCCGGGCGCTCATGGCCGAAAAGAGATATACGCTGATTGGTAAACTCAAATCCGTTTGTCTGTCCATCCTTTGTGGAGTATGCAAGAGAGGTATTTGTGCTTCCGAAGTCGATACCTATCGTCACTTCGTCAAGACGTCGCGGACCGCGTAGGTCAACGGGTAAAGTGGAGACATCGTTCTTGTTGTTCGTATAGTTTATAATCAGATAGCCACCCTCTTCATTCGACGGAGCTTGCAGACGTATCCCTTTGAATGGTTTGTCAGAGCGGTAGATCTCATATTTGTATTTAATGCCGGCTACCGCATTGCTATATTTCACAAGCAGATCAGCATCCACTATCTCTTCAGGAGCAACTATCTCTCCCTGCTCGGCAAGTTTCAGAGGCTGATTGTCGTCCTCCGCTGTAATAATCCTGAAATATTCATCATCAGGATTTCCTACGAAAGGATATGCCTTATATGTCTGTTCAGTATTGTTATGAGGGAGTTCTGAATATAGATAATACCTGTTCCAGCGTTCGGATACAAAGTTAGGCCAGAGAAGGATGTCTTTATTCCTCATTTTCTCATGATTACCTACTGTATATCTCTCTTCATAGGCACGAATCTTCCCTTCTACGGATTTTATGGTGAGCTTGACGTGAAGATTCCCTTCAGAGGCATCCGGGTCGTAGACGGCTGTGAGGGTCGACTGCTGGTCATCGCCCGAAGCTGCGAGTCCGACAAGGGCACCGAGGGTTTTCCCGAATGCGTTTAACCCCTCTGCACTGAGAGGAAGAGCGAAGAATGCATACTCTCCGGGCTCATCTTTTTTTTCTGCTTTCAAAAGATACATAGGGAGCTCGCGAAGTTTCTCCGGATTCTTCGTAAACTCGGAGCTTAAGTGGATACGAGCAATCCTTGCAGACTTAGGGAGCAGGAGTTCACGAGGATCAACCCCTTTGGAGCCTTGCATCTTATCCTTGTCTTCCGACACCTGACCTTCAACTATGTAGAGCTTATCCTGGAAATTGAAAAGATCTGCAAAAGATCCCTTGAACGGGAGGTCGACAGGAGGAACCGAACCGGAGGTAATAGTAAAATTACGGTCGCGGGCATATTTCTCGATATCGCTTTTCCAGTACTTAAGATTGAAGCGAACACTTGAAAGATTCACTTTCAGACGCTCAGGGAAATACGCCTGCACTTTGTCAAGATTGTCATAGAGATGCTTCACGTAGGCATATAGAGCCATTGTCTGCTTCTCTGACATCTCTGAGTTCAAGGGGTCAGTGAAACGATTATTCGCTACATTGATCCATGGCTGTTTATCTCCCTTTATTGTATAGGCAGAGGATGTGAACAGCAGGCTTTCGGGGGCTGTCGCTCCGACAACCCTTCCTTTGTATTTAAGAAGATTAAGGTAGGGCACCTTGACTTCATTCTCGGCTCCACCCTGAAGACACCATCGCTCCTTGCGCTCCAGCAACATATTGCCGAAAGCACCTGCCGGCTCATAAATGTTGGCAGTCTCCGTGATAGACTTCTTGTCAGAATATTCAAGATTTATGGGCTTTACCGTGAAATTGGAGTAATCGAGGGCAATGGCTGCCGCAAAGCCTTTCCATTCATCGACAAGATCCTTGTAGTAGACGGTCAGATTTCGATTTGTGGCAGTATCGTTCGCGGAAAGAGAATCTAAAGCTGTTTTGAAAAGGTCGACTCTTGCGAAGGCTGAGGGAATGCCGGAGACGAGAGTGCCGATGTCGGCATTCTTGCTCAGTTCGGGGGTCTTTATGTCGCGTATGAAATTTGCGGAGTTGGAAAGGTCGTTCCATTCATCCTTGTTGCCAAGATTTTTTGAACGTTCCGCAACATCTATTACTAATGGTTTTATATCCATGCCTTATCCTTGATTAAGATGAGAAGTTTTCTGAGACTGAGTGATAGCATTATAGAGATGCCCGAAAAATTTCTCTTTCAGAGACGTCCCTTGTGGAGCTGTCGGCAGTGCTTTCTCAGATCTCAGTATTTCAATGAATCGGCTCAGTCTGCGGTCAGCCTTTGATCCCAATCCGAAATCATAATCCCAGTTGTAGCGGTCGTCAGAATAGATTGTGCCCGGGTCAACCTTAGTCAGTGTCGGCACGTCTTTCGACAACGCATCGGAAGAGAAAATGAATGACCCCGAACCGATTGACTTGTTTATCTGATGCAGCCATCCCGGGACGAGATAACCGTTCAGGAATTTATAAGCGAACTCCTTGAGATAGTCGCTTATTTCGCGAGCCTGTTCGTCGGTGATTCCCTGATAATTCGGCACTCTGCGGGCAGCCAGTTCATCAAGGAGTTCTCTGGTGCCGTTTATACCTTCCTGACCTCCTCTATATCTCGACAAGACAAGATGGCTTAGAGAGAGTAGAGAACCAAGCTTTTCCTCCAGGATAGGACCGTCAGCGCCTACGAAGCTTGCTCCTGTCAGACGGAGCACATTATGGGAGGATTCCTCAATTGAGCGGTAGACGTATTTTGCTTTCTGATTGGAAAGGTCTTCACGGGTAAAAAAGTCGTAGGCTGCAGCCGCACTCATCAGCTCCACCACATGACACTCGTTTGCCTGCTCACCGCCGCCGGTGATAACTTCTCCTGATTGGTCTTGAGAATAATCAGCTTTTAAATCCGAGGGCCAGCCGATATGATATAGCATCTTATAACTATTCTGGACAGTAAGATCACTGTCATAGAAAGATAGGGCTGCCTGGGAATTGAGAGTGAAATTATCGGCATTTGCCACAACTTTATCTTTTGACAACTGCTGGTCGTCAGGCATATTGAATTTGAAATAGTCAGTCAGCAATGTGGAGCCGAATTTCACATTGTTGAGGTTGAGGTCGTTGTTGCCTCCGGTGACTACCTTAAGGGCATCGCGTAAAGCAATGGGAATTACGGGAATTGAGGAGGCACCTGTCCCTCCGAATACTGAGCCGAAAACAAAGACTCTTGCGTTTGATGAATTATGATTGATGAGCTGTAGAAATTCCTGAAGAGCTTTTTCATGATCCTTCACTTCTTCATCGCCGCTTTTCACCTTTATCGCCGCTTCCATAATGCCATGATACATCAGGAGGGAACCGAGGTGAGTCTGTGCGCGGTAGCCGTGCGACAGATTGAATTCCTGAACGGAGTCAGGGTTGAAGAAAAGTTCAGAAAGGTCGTTATTATCATCCCTTTTTTCTTGAGTCACGCTGTTGACGTCAGAAAGTTTGCGATATGTCTCGCGCCCGGGAGTTGAATAGTCGGTGAAAAATTTATAAAGATTAAGTTTTGCGGAGAAGAATGTGTTTGAGCGAGCATGTCCTCCCTCATCTTCCTGAGTATCTGTCTTCACCTTGTTATAAAGAGAGATGAGATTCTCCACACGGCTTTTATTTCCGTTAGCCTGGTCGGTGTCGAGAGTGAGAATGTCGATTTCTTTATTATCAAACATCCCGGCGGCACAGAGATGAACGAAAGCTTCAAGACATCTCATGCCGGTCCCGCCGATTGCGATTATAAATAGTTTGTCATCCATTTTTCGGAATAAATAGAAATTGGCAGCCGTATCCCGTTTTGAGATACGGCAGCCTACATAGAGTTAGGTTGGTCAGTATATTTTGGGAAAAAGGTTCAGAACCAGTCGCCGAGTTTTGAATGTTTCATACCCTTGCTGATGACTATGCCGAGAACGATATATATCAGCGCACCGATGCCGGCAGCATAGCCGGATGCCGTCATGTAATCGGCATGTCGGGTAGGGATGACAATACCGTTTGCTATGAAGAAGTTGATGCAGAACCCTAAGGCTACTGACAGAACGAAGAAAATCCAAAACCACATTTTACGTTGTCCTATGTCTTTTCCTCCCGGTTTGTTGGGGATAAGGAAGGCAACGATGGCTGCTATGAGGAGAAACACCAGGCAGAATACAATTGCCCATACATAGGCAACACTTGAAGAAGTTCCCATTGATTCAGATATATTAATAGGTTACAGATTACGTATTTATTGGTTTGTCTGAAAAATCAGAGCACTTTCATATAATAAGTGAGAATAACTCGTCCCGTAGGATTCACTTTGTCACTCTTAAGGGCATTTTCAACGGATGAAGCCAATGAATTATTCCCTTGCCAGGCGAAGAAAGATTCTATTGCATCCAGACGGGGCACTGCATTTGCAATGACCACATTAAGCTTAAGCATATCGTTGCTGGAAGTCATTGCTGCCGGGAGAGTATGTTTGTCAAGGAATTGAGACGTGAAGTCAATGAAGATTTCATTCCAGTCCTTGCCTCCATCGGGAAGAACTACGTTTTTTGCGGGAGCCATAGTTGCTACGAACATATCGAGCACCTCCTTACCGTCAGGGAGAGGCTGGGTGAGTTCAAATTCCTTTCCTTCATTGGATAGAGAATCGGTGATGAGAAGAATTTCATTCATGGAAGGCTCAAAATCATAAACCTTGGCTGCTATCTCTTTTATGTCGTATCCATCCTGAAGATTGAAATTGACATAGATTTTTGATAAGAGATGAGTGAATTGTTGCTCTTTTGGCACACCAACTTCCTGAGTAGCCTTGATGTTGGCAGGAATATCTTCCCATTTCACGCCGAAAGGATAGTATTCAGTATGGGGATTGAAACAAGACAGAGTGTAAGAACAGAATGATTCCTCATTACCGTTCTCCAATACGCCTGAAACAATATCCACATCATCAGAACTATGGTAGTTTCCACCTTGGGTGGACGTCTTATAGGATGTGTGGATTCTTAAAGATGAGCATATACCTCCGAGCACAAATTTTTCCATTCCGTTGCCGACGAAAGAGGCGAGTGCTTTTTCCACTTCATTGCCAAATTCATTGTCGGGAGAATCAAACACCGTGAAATAAAGATGCTTGGATTTTCCACCTTCTTTGTAATCCACCTTATAGAACACTATGTCGTAGCCTTGTGAAAGCCAGTCGATGAAATAGGTTTTGGCATAGTTCTGCTGCTGAATCACACCTCCGTTGTATTCTTCGAAATCAGTGATTAGCAGGGCAGCCTGATGCTTATTGATAATCTCCTGAAGGGTCTTCTCGATAGGAGCCTTCTGTTTTGTATAATTTGCAGGCGACATGATGGCATTGTAAATCTCGGTCTGCTTCATGTCAAGGGGAGTGATCTGTTCGTCGGCTAACGAGAAGAAGGATGCCTGATCTTTTGCATCGGTAAAGATGTTGACCACGCTTTTGAGTGCTTCTCGTGAAGTGGGTGTGTTGTAGGCTGCATTCATGCCGTTGGAGAAATCGACATAGACTGACATTCCTGCATTCAAGACACGCGCTTTGTCAATCAGTGTTGATTCAGCCTTAACATAATTGTCAAGATTTGCTCGATATGGTTTATCGACCGTACAAGAGAAAAAGGCTATGGAAACAGACAAGACAGCAGCAAGTGAGAGAAAAAGCAGACTGCCTTTGATAATTAGCGAGGAATTATGTCGGGTTCTCATATTGGTATGATTTGATATTTGATGTTGGTTTTAAAGGTTAATTATTTTATTTAAGTTTCGGATGCTCAAATTTAGGTTTAAATAGAGGTTTGAAAAAATCGGACATACGCTTAATCTGTCCCTCCGATTGCAAAGTTAATTATAAAAGAGGAAAAAACCTAAAATGAGGAAGTCAAAGTTTTTTGAAATTAGGCAAAACTACGGAAAAACGTTAGTAAAAATAATGTCGGAGCTTCATCTAAGGCTTTTGGCTGAAGGGTCGGAGAGTGTCAGGTATTTCTCTGCCACGAGGTAATGGATTATATTTTCCCTTCGGGTGTCAGAGAATTGACTGACCCATTCTTTAGAGGCACGGGCTATCTTTTCAGCCTCTGCCGGATTGGCATTATAGTAGGCTATCTTTTCGGCAGCATCGGAGAAATCATCTGCAATCTCAATGTAATGGATGCCGGGAATCATCGCGCCGTGCATAAGCCAGCTTTCTACCGTGGGGCGAGTCATCACCGGGATACAGTCGCTCGCACAGATCCATTGGAGAGCAGATGCCACGTCGTGCCCTTCAAGAGCAAGGATGTATCTGTATTCAAAATGTTTCGCGATATCAGTTCTTTCCGTGTGCCATTCAGTCATTGTGCGCGGAGAGGTGTCGCCAAGATCAAAAAGAGGATTTCCCCACCACATCGTGAGGAATCTTTTTCGGTTTTCTTTTGCATCAACATCGCCACGGAAGAAGAGCTGAGGTTTTTTTTCAATGAATGGTATGGGGTCAACGACTTTCAGGAAATGTCTTCTGCGATCAAGATTCATCAGGGCGACATTCCCCTTTTTGTCATCAAGCCGACGTGCTTTCCCAAACATTACGGAGTCCGGATTGTAATGTGTGTCGCCGTTGATGAAGTCAATTTTTCTGTCTGAGGGAAAAGCCCGGAGATAGCGCATGAGGTCATACCAATATGAGCTATGCGATGAAGACAGAGTGATGTCGCGTATGGGGCGTGCCTCTCTCCCGGGAGTGAAAGGCTTGTCCTGAGGGAAGTAATAGTCAACCCTCTGACGTATCAGGTCGGCGTCTTCACGTTGTTGCCAGTCTTTGAGACATAGTTTCCTCTGCCATCTTTTTATGAAAGGAGGAATAACAAAATTCCGCCATAAAGATGCTAAGTTGTAGAGGAGCATAGGGATCTTTCTGACTTTTCCTTTTTTCATGGTGAAAATGGACTATATGAGTGAACGATGTGCAAAAGTAAGGAAAAAAAGTGAGGGCGACAAACAAATTTCTGAATGAGGAAATAACGGGTTGTCCATTCCGTTTTATAAATTGAGAGAATCCTGAATCCCTTCTCCTTTGCACTAAGCTAAGGGAGGGTATCATATCAGATATTTTCAAAACCAAAGAAGACCATGAAACAAATTTTACCACTCTTTATCCTGGGATTATCCGCCTTGACGGTATCGGGCGCCGGGAAGGTTGATTTCAACGAAAATTTCAATGACAGCACATTGCGCGTCGATTATATTTTTGGAGGAGGTGCAGGAAGCGAAGTGCGTGTGATGCTCGACCGCCAGTCAAAATCTGCCGGATGGGCAGGGAGACGTCATCATCTCCGGGAAGTGCCCTATACGGGTAACGGCTCCATATCGGTAGTTGATCCGCTGTCAGGCGACACTCTGTATCGCAATTCATTTTCATCGCTTTTCCAGGAGTGGCTCTCAACTGAAGAGGCTGATTCGGTGGTGAGAGGGTATGAGAACACATTCATTGTGCCGTTGCCAAAGCGCGAGGCTGACATTGTGCTGAATCTCTACAATAACCGCCATGAGGAGGTAGCCTCCCTAAAGCATCGTTATAGTCCGGCAGATGAACTTGTCATGCGCCGTGGAAACAATCCTCTGCCGCATAAATACATTCACAAAGGAGGCGACCCTTCTGAAGCTATCGACATAGCATTTCTTGCGGAAGGTTATACAGAAGCGGAAATGGATTCATTCCTGAATCATGCCCGTATGATAGCAGATGAGATGCTGACTTACACTCCTTACGCGGAGAATAAGGATAAATTTAATTTTGTGGCAGTGATGTCGCCTTCAAAAGATAGCGGAGTGACTATCCCTTTGAAAGAGGAATGGAAGGATACGGCATTCGGCTCGCATTTCAGCACATTCCATTCAGCGCGTTATCTCACCACACCTAATCTCCAAAGTGTTCACGATGCTTTGTCAGGAATCCCTTATGAGCATATCGTCATATTGGTCAATACGGATAATTACGGAGGTGGCGGTATCTTCAACAGTTATCTGATGACGGCTGCGCGTAATAAGTTTGTGCTTCCGGTGTCGGTGCATGAATTCGGTCATAGTTTTGGCGGACTTGCCGATGAATATTTCTATCCTCATGAAGAGAGCAGTCAGTACCCTCTTGATATAGAGCCGTGGGAGCCGAATATCACAACGCAGGTGGATTTCTCCTCAAAATGGGAGGATATGATGCCTAAGAAGGGAGAAAAATCGGAGGTCGGTCTGTTTGAAGGAGGAGGCTACCGCACAAAGGGCGTATGGCGTCCTGTCGACAGTTGCCGTATGCGTGATAATAAGCACCCTTCGTTCTGCCCGGTGTGTCAGAGAGCGTTATCACGTCTGATAGAATTCTATACAGACTCGGAATAAATTTTTACAGAGACACGGAATAAATACTCAGAGACAAACTTCGTTTTCAAAATTTCGTGGCGAGAAACCTATTTTCGCAAAAAGTTTTGACCAACTTTGATATTTAAAGCGAAATTATTTTTGAGGAATGAAAAAAAAGTTTTAACTTTGCAACTGCAAATCTCCGGAGAGACAATGTCACCGGAGATAAGCGGACGGTCTGGTAGCTCAGCTGGATAGAGCAACAGCCTTCTAAGCTGTGGGTCTTGGGTTCGAATCCCAACCGGATCACTGAAGAGTCACTTTTGGTGACTCTTTTTTTATTTGTATATCAAATCTGCAATATGGCAAGCAAGAATATTCTGCCAACGTCAGGAAGCAAAAGTGAAAGGTAATATTTGGCATAAAAGAAGGGATTTAAAATACAAATAAAGCTCAAAATATACGCAATATGCTGAATGTTATCTTTTTATCTGTTGTAAATTAATTTATTTTAACAAAAAGGAAAC
>JAIDPA010000291.1 GCA_029062985.1 Muribaculaceae bacterium | reverse complement strand
CCATAATCTATATTATGTTAAATAGTATATTAATATTGCCGTCAAGTTGCCCTTTTTATCCTATTTTTAATCATCTCAGAAATATTTTTTTTACGTCTCTTTTTTTAATACGATTTTTATTGTAACTTTGAAATCGAATTTTAGACGCTCCAAATGAAGTTGTTTAAACTTTTTCATGGATGTTGTTTATAATTTGATTTTTTTAAATCAAGAAACCTCTTTCATGGTCTGTCATCATCTTTCAGACTGATTTTGCTCATCTCATCAGTCGTTTAGACCAACTTACTCTTTCGAGCGGCATAATCATTTCTAAAATCTGATGAAACTCCACAAAGATTCAAATAAGTCAACTCCAATAAAGACCGACCTAACATCATTAGGCTTTTCTAATATTAGGTATGAAAACTTTTTCATGGTTCTATTTTAAAGTTGTCTACAACTTATTATAAGTCATTGATTAATAGCAACTTATATGGTATAGAACTTTGAATTTCTCATATTTTGGGCACAGTCTGATATGTTAATGGGTCAATATAACCTTGCTTCTCATATTTCGAGAAGAGCATTCAAATGCATGATTAAACAGCATTTGGCTTAAAGTTTATTCGATTACACTTAGAGCATCTTTTTTCTATTCCTATTAATTTCTTTTTATTATGTTATCAACAGAATTAAGACAAGGAAGTTCTTATAGTTTTGAGGTACTTAAAGATTCTTCCACAAAGAAGTACTACAGAGTCAAAACAGATGATAATGTAGAATTTTCTCTATTAAAATTTAAGTTTCAACAAAATCAACCTCTCCCCGACCGGATTAACTGCTATGTTAAATCTTTGTTTCCCCTTACTTTGGGACAGGATATTTCTCTATTTATTTCAAACTTTTATGAAGAAGGGAAAGAGTATAACTTTGTTGTAAAATCAATTAAAACCGAAAATATTCAACAATATGAAATTGAAGATGTCCATGGCTTATGCTTTAAACTTTTCAATGCTCCCCAATCTCTTTCGAAAGGCAGCCGAATTAAATGCAAAATTGTCAAAATAAGTGGTGTTAAGGTCTCACTTAAATACGTGGGAACCCTTAGCATGAAACTCCCGCTTGAATTTTATGATATATCACAATGGTTGAAATCATTAAAAATTAATAGTCACCATGAGTATTATCTGAAATTGATGGAGGCTGTCCCGGAGTTTCACGAGGCTTTAATAAAATATGACGACTATGATCCTAACTGGATTTTTGATATGCTTCAGGCATGTTCTAAATATATAACGGATTGGTTGATAGCCTGCAAAGACAACCTAAGAAATTTAGCAAGAGTTAATAAAAGATTAGATACAGCAAGAAGTGTCGCTTTATATATTCTTGAAGAGTCAGATTATCTGAGAGCTTGTAATCCGGAGCAACGAACTGTCTTGCAATCAAGACTATCCAACTATGTCGAACTGTTTTCGCAATACATACTGGCAACTACAAAAATTCTTGAAAATACCCATGAAGAGTTTATAGATAAGATGTTCAGTAGGCTTAAAGAAGCAGGCTATCTTTTTAATCCATCAAAGCAATTCAGAATTATGATGACAATTCTGAAGCTTTGTCCCGAACTTATAAATACGAGGATGGGTGAACTATTTGAGGCATTGCACAACTGGGAAATTTCCAATTGGCAATCCGAGCCATTCCGTTCAGCACTCGTAGAACAATTACAAATCTTCATAGAAGAAAACTGCTATAAAATCAATCTGCTGCCAACCAGTGATTCAAGCATCGAGAATAAAGCCATAATCCGTATGATTCTGGCAATTGCTGTTCAACGCCTTCTTTCCACAGAATCTGATAATATTGATTTAAGCCTTAATAGAGCTATGCTGTATAGATATATATCTTATTTAAATCCAAGCAGTGTAGATACTCTTTTAAATAAAGGTGTGGAAGCACTCTTAGGACTTGATATTCCTAATGAATTCTGCTGGAATGACACAGACCACCCTACTCTTCTCCTTGAAAAATCTTCTCACCCTACTACTGATGCGGAGGATAGAGATATTGTTGTTAAAATATATTCTACCTCAAAGGCGGATGTCCAGTTGCGTTCGAACAGTATTAGTGTTATCGCAAGAAATGCAGATCCATCAACAACTGTCATTCCTAATAATATTTTTGATTGGCTAAATCCTACTGTGTCTTTGGTCGATCCTTTAATAACACAAAATTTCAGGAAAACAAAGGATATTAGAGTTTTCAGAAAAATGTGGGACGATATCGCATGGTCAATTTTTGGAGCTGATCAGACTGCCGGAGAACGAATTGAGAAAACACTTCCTGACGGAGAGGAAGTAAAGATAATAATTGATGATGTGCGGATTTTGAACCATGGACATGAACGCCAGAGACTCCAGTTTCATTGCACAATCATAGATGAACTATATTATGGTGAGGGGTGGATGCCCTGTGATGCCTATCACATGTTAGGCTGGCTTTCAGATCAGGATATCCCTTCAAATTATGATGGTTCGTTAAAATTTGCATGCAGTCAGGATGGGGTACCGCTCCTTTTTACCGCTTATGCCTGTAAAAAGGACGATTCCCTTGAGTTTTACATGAAATCTCAGATAGAAGATTATCTCCTGGAGACGTCTTCACCGGGAGATGAAAATATTGCAATCGTAACATATCTTGACAGAATAAATAATGCTTGGCTCTGTCTTACTGAGAGAGGTTCGACGTATAAAGTCGCGTGTGATGAAACCACTTCTCATCTCGCTCAAGGAATGCTCGTCAGAGTCAGGTATATTGAACCTGACCGTTCTAATACAACAACACAATTCTTTATTGGAGAACTTTCCGACAATCAGGAAGACCTACCTGTTGCAATAAAAAAGTCATTGTGCTTATATAATCTTATGCAAGGACTTGGCTCTATTCAAGAGGATGAAGATAACGAAAATTTTGAAGTCAGAGAAACTGAAGAAGTATTATCGAAAGAAGAATTGCTTGAATTGATATATATGTATCAGAGAAGAGCATATTCTGAGACCGAATATCTTAAAGCTGTTAATTATTTGGGAATGGCTTCAATATTATGTAAGCTTGCTGAGGAAAATGATCTTCTCAGAGAATTGAATACGCACATGGATTTGCTTCAGCTACTTCAGGATTTTGGAAAAAATCAGAAGATAAACACTGATGAACTGGAGCGTTGTGAAACATTGGTGAAAAAAACACCTATGCTTGAAAGGCTTCATACTCGACTCAAGATTGTAGCAGACATAAATGTCAATGAAAATTCCAACTGGTTATGGAATGTACGTAAATCTCCAAGGAATGAGACTGAACGCCAGTTAGCATCTTTGGTGCTTTCATACAATATGCTTCCTAAGGGCCTTGAAAAGACAAGAAAAGAGATAATGAAGGAAATCACTACTCTATTAAATGTCAATAACACTACTTCTAATTCCAAATATTACGGAGATGAATCGCAGACAGTGGAATTCAAAAGCAGTCTTATCTATTCTACTCATGGAGGAAACCGTCCGGACATAAAAGAACAATTGTTTGAAATTGTTCATATAATCTGTGGCTTTATGAATGCTCGAGGAGGAACCTTGTATATCGGAGTCAACGATTCAGGATATGAAAACGGTTTAGATGACGATCTTGCTTATAGAAAGACTCACGGCATGAAACCGACAATTGACGCAATGATTGTAGATCTTCAAAATCATCTTGACCGGACAATGCCAAGTCATGCTAAAGATCATTGGGAAATTTCTTCTGACCCTGAATCAAAAAAGGGCGTCATTATAGTTACTATTTTACCGGTAGAAACTCCTGTTGAACTTGACGGCATTATTTATGTCAGATCAAGCTCTACCACCAAGCCTCGCTTAGATGAAGAAAGAGAAGCTTTTATAAAGAACAGAAGACATAATTATCATCTTCAGATGACACTTCTCGGCATGAAGAATGTTGCTTCTTCACCATCTGCTACTCCACTCTTTCCGGAAGCTAAGGATATTGATTCAGCTTTAACCTTTGGCGATGTAGATAATAGCAGCAAGGGAGAAACTGTTGCGGGAGAGGAGACAGAAACTCCAATTGAGTCAAAAAAAATTGTGACAGGTAAACATAGGCTAAATATTCTCCATTCTTATGAGAATAATTTTGCAACCCCAAGTCTTTATATCCACTTCATGCACGGAGGAAAAGTTTTCACCTCCAATGATGACCAGTTTATAGAATATGAACCTGAGTGCCGGTTAGCATTGGCAATCAGAGAGAAAGAACTTGATGGATATGTGGTCATTACATATTCTGATGGCAAGCTTGTCAAACTGCCTATGAATGTTTTCTCAAGAATGAATGAAAAAGAATGGCGAGATTTGAAGAAAGGAGGAATAGCTGAATTTGTAAATGTCGCAGGAAGGAATGATTACCTGCTGAGCATCGTTGAGGCATCATTCGGTTCTCTTTTCTATAGGATTGATAAATTATCAAAGATACCCACCAATATAGAGTTACACACACAGGGACAATCTCTTTGTGATCAGCAGCATCGAATAATAGCACAAGAAATTGTAGCTCCTGATAAAGTAGGCTTCTTTGATTCAGATGCTGTCGATAAAGAAAAACGTTTTTATGGGGTTTCACTTCCTCAGGGAGACGGCACTCTATCAATAGATGAGAGAATAGGCAGACTATTAATGCCTCTTGTTAATGTCGAACAATAAAATAATACATAAAGTTGTTTGAATATCTATTTAATAACGTATTGATATTCTAATAATTAAATTTTTATTTTATTTTTATGACAGAAAAATTTTGACAATTCAAAAAGAAGCACTAATTTTGCACTGTCAAAAGCGACAAAAGCAGTTAGTGCTTTTAAATTGCCTTGTGGTGTAATGGTAGCACACCGGATTCTGGTTCCGTTTGTGAGAGTTCGAGTCTTTCCAAGGCAACTAAAAAATTTTCTAAATTCTGCCTTGTGGTGTAATGGTAGCACACCGGATTCTGGTTCCGTTTGTGAGAGTTCGAGTCTTTCCAAGGCAACTAAAGCGACCCAAAAGGTTGCTTTTTATGTTTTATAACATATTGATTTATTTTATTTTCCCACTAATTATCTCTAACTTTGCGACAATAAAAACTTCCAAATAAAACGATGTATAATGGAGATAACCCAAAATTTTAGAACTTCAGTTCCCGCTCTGATGCTTGCAATGATAAGCCTTGCAAGCTGTTCGTCTGAAGAAATGAGGGATGAGCCAATTCCTGCCTCTAAAGAAACTGTCAAACTTCAGTTCAAATTAGGACCAAACACTTATACAAAGGCAGATGATGAAAATGAGGTAGAAAATCTTTTCCTCGCATTTTACAATAGCAATAACGGCTCTCCCACATTTCTTCAGATAGAAGAGGCTTCTCCTGAAGGTGGAAACTCTTATTCAGTTGAACTCAATGTGATTCCACCACAAATTCCTGATATGGTGGTGGCATTCGTAAACATAAAGGACAAGAATGCGATAAAGAATGCTTTAGACGCGACAAATCCCTCTACCATTAATAGTATCCTATCTGAGAATAATAACCTGGTAATGAGTAACACCCGTTATTTTGACAGTAACGATAAGGATATATACTTTACCACATTTGATTATACATCTCAAGATGCAATCGCACTTGATGTAGAAAGAGTGGCTTCAAAAGTTACCGTTTCAAAAGCTTCTGACTTTAAGTCTTCCTATAAAAAACTTAAAGATAAAGATGGAAACCAGATAAGTTTAAATTTGACACTTTCAGGTTGGGGAACTACTGCAACCGATAATGCGTCTTATCTTATTCGACAAGTGGATTCTTTTGATTTAGAATCTACTTTTCCGAATCTGAATTGGAAAGATACGCAAAATAAAATGCTGCATTGGGCAAAATCAATAAATTATGATTTTGATTTTTCAAATACTCCGGCTAATGTAAATTATGCAACGGCGTCAGATATTACAACACAATTTGACAATGAAATATATGTTCACGAGTCAACACGCCCCGTCCAAAATAGTTATGCGCTTAATTCTCGGCCTTCTATAGTATTGAAAGGTTTCTATATTAAAGAAGGAAAGGATACTCCTGAAACATTCTATAGATATAAATTTACTATCTTCTCTGAAGAAGAACTATACGAATTTTTATTAAATAGAATTTCAAACAAAATAAAAATTTCAGGACACAACACACTTACAGTCTCTGATTTAAAAGATAACTTTGAATTAGTGAATCTGAAATCGTTAAACGGTAAGCAGCTTCCATTATCTTATTTTACTCTGAATCTTAAAGAGAATGCTGAAATCAACAATTTCACAGATTCTTCAGATAAAAAATTTGATAATATAGAATCCTTGAATAAATATCTTGCCGAAATTTGCAGCGTTGTAGAGAAATTCGATAATGGTAATTGTTTCTTTGTTATTCCTATCGAACATCATAAGTATAATAACACTTACTTATATGGATTGGTGAGGAACCATTTCTATAAAATTTCAATCAATGAAATTGATGGTTTAGGTTCCGGTCTTCCTGATGAAGAGGTAATAATTGAAGAACAACCTCCATTCGACGAAACGGATTCATATTACAATATTTCATTTACATTAAATATCAGAGATTGGAATGAAATCTCTCAGGATGTAAG
>JAIDPA010000290.1 GCA_029062985.1 Muribaculaceae bacterium | reverse complement strand
CACGGCACTTTCATTTAAGATTCTCTTTATAATTCAAAAAGGATTTTATTTTATAGCGGATATTGTAAGAGTTTGGTGAGCTTACGGCTGTCGTACGCAATTTAAGAAGGTCTGTTCAGATAGAAGATGGGGGATTGTCAAAAGCAACCAAAAACTTTGAAAATTAATAAAATAAGCATTATAAAAATTTGGCCAAGTGGCCGATTTTTAGTAACTTTATAGGTGAAAATCAAACTGTTACGTAAAAATGAATCCACTTGACCAAGACCGTTCGACTGGTACTTATGCAACCAATCACATCACAAAAGTACAAAATATATTTGACTCAGGATGCAGTATTTGGGACAGACTGAAAGATTTTGCCTCGTCAGTCCCGGATTTCCGCAGATTGAACAAGGGAAACATCCGTCACCGACTTTCCGACATCATCATGCTGATGATACTTGGTCGCATCTCAGGACATGTCGGACGTGCGGACATAATAGAATTCGGCAGGCATTATCTGAATAAATTCCGTAAAAAGTGTATGCTGATGAACGGTGTGCCGTCCGAAGCGACGCTCTGCCGTGTGGAGCAAGGCATTGATGATCCGGTAATGGCCGACAGGATGCGGGAGTTCGCCGATATATTCCATAGGGAGCTAATCAAGGCGGGCAGTGACAGGGAGATTATCTGTGTGGACGGCAAGGCTGAGCGCGGAACAGTTCAGGGAAACGGACGTAATCCGGATATAGTGTCGGCTTACTCCTTCAACACCGGTATAATATTGGCGACCGAGCCCTGTCATGAAAAGAGCAACGAAATAAAGGCTATCCCCCGGCTTATCGAAAAAATAAATCTATCGGGAAAGATAGTCACCGCCGACGCCATGTCCTTGCAGAAGGATATCATCGACAAAATCAGGAAAAAGGGAGGAGATTTCCTCATTGAGCTGAAAGCAAACCAACCCTCGCTACGGTATGGGGTGGAGGACAGACTCAAACTGCATGTGCCTCAGTTCTCATATACAGAAGGCCCGGAGCTTGCGCATGGCAGGATCGAGACCAGAACCTACAGCATATATGACGGACTGAAAATTATCGCCGACAAGAAGAAATGGGGAGGGAGAATGACTATCATAGAATACGAAGCTGATACAGTCAGGAAGTCGACGGGCGTACGTACACAAGAAAAAAGGCTGTATGTGACCAGTCTGCCGGCACATACTCCCCGACCGGGCTCCATAGTGCGCAATCACTGGTCTATAGAAAGTATGCATTGGGGACTGGATGTAAATATGCTGCAGGACAAGATCAAACGTAAGTCTACAAAAGCAGCGCGTAACCTTGATACCATTCAAAGAATCGTTTACTCCGTGTTTTCAATATGGAGAGGACTCCGCAAAAAACGCTCTGACAAGAGAAAGGGGGTGGCAGAACTTATGAGATACGTCTCAATGAGTTTTACCCGACTGATGAACTTTTTATGCCAAAAATGAAAAAATCTGATTTTTAGAAAACGATAATGCCTTGAAATACAGAACTAATAATTTACCCGATTCGCAATGAACCGGGTAAAGGGCTCTATG
>JAIDPA010000029.1 GCA_029062985.1 Muribaculaceae bacterium | reverse complement strand
TAGCAAGTATAAGACTCATAAGACTCATAAGAATCATCGTCCCTTTCATAATAACTAAATAATCAATATCAATAATCATTTCTAAAGCTCTATCATCATGAACAGTTTCCTCAAGATATCCGGTGATTATTCCGAATGGCATGTCTATAAGAAAGCGGTAATCATCTGTGATGTAACGGAATTGTTCATCAATAGGGCTTTTAATACGCCTACTCGTACCATTGATCAGATGAGACAGGCAGCACGTTCCTGCAAACAGAATATTGTCGAAGGGATTAGCGATTCTACGATTTCTGCCGAGATGTGTATCAAATTATTAGGTGTGGCAAGAGGTTCTGTGAGAGAACTTTTGGAAGATTATCAAGATTTTCTGCGTCAAAGACAGTTGCAAATCTGGGATAAAGATGATCAGCGTACAATCCGGACCCGACGATATTGCATCAATAATAACGATGCGATGGAATTTGCAGCGAAATGTCGAGAGAGGAGCGATGAAACGGTAGCTAACATCATGATTACCCAGATAAGGCAGATTGACGCTCTGCTGGCGAAAACGTTAAAAAGGATAGAAGCCGAATTCCTTGCAGAGGGAGGAATTAAGGAAGCTATGTCAAAAGCACGCCGCCAACAACGCGGGTATTAAATGCCTCTACAGTCTACTTTTTGAGGATGGTACACTAACTATTGATATTCCCCAATAAAAGTGTAGTAAATAAGCAATTATTCCCCAATAAAAATGTAAACCTATAGATTAAGGAGCTAATATTCAGTAAAATCAGAACCGAATGAGTCATATACCTCTCAAAGCCGTCGAACCGTATCTCAAGAAAAGAATGACAGAATGAAATCTTAAATCAGAAAGATAAGTTCCTCTTATTTTATACTTCCGATACAAAAATTATTTAAAAACGAACCATATTTTTGGGATTTTTAAAATAAAATTCTAATTTTGCACTGCGACCTACCTGAAGCCCGGGTTTGGGGTTGAGGGAAGGGTGCAAGACATTGTGGAAAAGCGTTTATCAGTCGCTTCACTTTTTGACACATAGAAACTTCGCAACTTTCTTTGGAGAAGTCAAGAGTAAGCAACGGTAGATGTCCGTGGTGTGAACTGTCACGACAAGGATGTAGCACGAGAGTGTTGCATCTTTGGCGTTGCCATTCATATATACGTGTGGGCTTCTCCGTTGCTCGTTCCAACTTCTCCGGGCAATGCGAAGGCCTCTATGTGTGGGAACGAGCAACAGGTACAGACTCGCACGTTTTTCTTTTTCTAACCTAACAGTCGTTTTAGTGGGTCAACGACATTAAATATAATATGAATTACTTACAATTGAGAAAGGTAAAGTACATATTACAAGAGTATCCCAGATTTGATGATGAAAGATCAAAAGAGGAGGAAGCACAATTACAAAAGGATTGTGAATGGAAAGAGGGTTGGTTTCACGAGTGGACCGAAGTTTCTGACACCACAAATGGTGATAGACCTATCATTGAGAAATACGCATTAGTGGAAACTGAAGAAGGAAAGATTGAGGCAATTGCCTACTATAACTTAATCTTTTCGAATAGGCCAGATTATGAATAATAGTTACAAAAGACTGGATCGTAAATCTAATTCTACTCTTGAAGATGCTCATATTAAATTCTTTCATAAACTTATTGTTTCTATAGAAAATAATAAAAAGATTAAGGATAAGATAATCAAGAATTTTTCTCATTCTGAAGTGAAAAATATTATCAATAATGAGGATAATGATTATTTTATTCTTATCAATCCAATTGAGTATAGCGATTGTCTCGTAAACGATGAAATCCGATTTACAAATCATAAAAGAAATAAAGCTTATTCACTTTTATGTCATTTGCGCAATGCATTTGCCCACAATAGGATTCAAGTAGAAGACGGAAGTGGACAATTGATATTTCAAGATGAGTATAATAAGATAATTAATATGGTTGGGAAATGTAGCTTTCAAAAATTGAAATATTTAGTTGAAACCATATTGGGAGAGCAAAAAATGACCCAAGGAGAAATTCAAGAGTATAAAAAGAAAAATAAAAGAAAGAGAAAACAATCAAAGCAAAATAATTAAAAAAGAAATGAACAAAACATTTACAAAATTCGGAATGATTGTAGCCTTCATGCTCTCATTCCTCTCAGCCTCTGCATACGACTTTGAGGTTGATGGTGTTTATTATTCGGTTACCGACTTAGAAAAATTGAAATGCGAGGTAACTAAAGGAGATAATAAATATAAAGGAGAAGTGAATATTCCTTCAACAGTAACTTTCAATGGCAGGAATTTTACCGTTGTCTCCATCCGTTCCGAAGCCTTCAAGGGTTGCAGTTCACTGACGAGCGTAACGATCCCGGACTCAGTAACGAGCATCGGCGGTTGGGCCTTCTATGAGTGCAGTTCACTGACGAGCGTAACGATAGGGAATTCAGTAACGAGTATCGGCGATGAAGCCTTCTATTGGTGCAGTTCACTGACGAGCGTAACGATAGGGAATTCAGTAACGAGTATCGGCGATGAAGCCTTCTATATGTGTTCACTGACGAGCGTAACGATACCGAATTCAGTAACGAGCATCGGTAGGTATGCCTTCTCTTATTGCGATTTGACGAGCATAACGATACCGGACTCGGTAACGAGCCTCGGTGAATTTGCCTTCTATGCATGCGATTCACTGACGAGCGTAAAATTGAGTGAAAACTTAAAGCAAATCAATTGCGGTACATTCAAAGAATGTTCAAAATTGGAATCATTAGAGATTCCGGGGAGCGTGAAGGAGATAGTTCAATATTATTATTATCAAGGGAGGGGAGGTTTTACATTTACCGACCTGAAAAGATTATCTTTTAAATTTTCAGAGGACGTTTTAATATCAGCCTACTCTTACGATTACGAAATTAGGTCAACGAGTTGGGATTCCAGTCTCACAGATACATTCGAAGACGTTTTCTTCGATCGGCAGATGGAATATGATATGCCATTGCCAAATATAAGGACCCTCTCTTTCGGTGAACATTTAACAAAGGTACAAGTTGAGAGAATCCAGAATTGCGAAAAACTGGAGACAATCGTTTGCTATGGCACAGAACCGCCTGCTTTACCTGAGTGTTCCAACAAGCAATATATGAATGTTGTGGTGAAGGTGCCGCAGGAGGCTCTCGAGAAGTATCAGCAGGCTGAGAATTGGAAGAATTTCTGGAATCTACAGGGATTTGACCCGGCTCAAAGCAGCGTGGATGAAATTCCGGTTTCAACCGTAGAGAAAGTGGAGACAGGTCGCTACAATCTAAACGGACAGAGGGTTTCGGAGGATTACCGTGGCATCGTTATTGTCCGCTATTCCGACGGCTCAACCCGCAAACTCATCGCAAGATAATATCTTAATTCAACTCTCTCAAGCTCAAGTTGAGGATTAATCGGTTGAACCTACAAAAAAGCTTAAATAACTTAATTTTTAACAAGCAATAAGGAAGGCAACCCATGCCTTCCTTATTGCTTGTTAAAACCGCATGTTAGAAAAATGTGTAATTCCTCACATTTTATGTTGGAGAAATGTGAGAATTTACACATTTTCCTAACTTGATAATGAAAGATGGTTAGAATCTCAAACGAATTTTCGAAATTTATTCAAAATACCTGATCAAGATGACTGCTCCGTGTCAGTAAAGAAAGCCGAATAGCCATAAGGGTATCTTGTTCCCTAAACCATATTCAATATTATCGGCTGCCACAAAACTATCAGGGATATCCTTTATCTGATCGAACCCTTTTCTTGCTCCTCCTATTTCAAAGAGATAGCGATTGTCTGCCAACAAATCTCCGGCTTGAGGATATGTAATTACGTGTCCTACCGCCAGCATAGAGGCGAAAAATGATTCACGTACCTTCCCTTTATCGGCATATCCCAAAGCATAAAGAAGAGAGGAATTGCTGAGTAAAACCTTCTGAGGCTTGATAAGCGATTTTGGATTTCTTTCCGACTTAAAATATAGAAGACGGAGAATCTGAGATCTTTCAAGCAGTGAGAGAATCTTTATCAATTGATTGGGAGAGACCTGTAATAACTCTGCTGTCAGTTTAACATTGAGAGGAGACGGCGTCTGCGATGCCATTAATGTCAATAGTTGCTTGGATTTCTGAAGAGTTGCATATTCAACATTCTCAACTGCTGGGATATCTGCGTCAATCACACTTGTAATAATATTGCTGACCCGGATGAGATAATCCTCTTCATTTTCATTATTATAGAAAGGAAAATATCCGATTTTCAAATATCTTTGAAAATAACTGATTACATCAATTTGAGAAGATATTTCCGAAGCAATGCGTATATGGTCAAAAAGAATATCCTGCAACGATAAGGGTGCATACTCAAACCCTTCAAAAGCAAGATACTCTCTGAAAGAGAGACCCGGTAAGTCATAGAGAAGACATCTTCTTGAAAGATCTGCGATGGAATGGTCAAGAACCAATAATGATGAACCGGTAAAGGCAATTTTTATAGACGGGAAGGAGTCATAAATATTTTTTACCTGTCTTTCCCATCCACGTAAACGGTGAACTTCATCCAGAAATAGATGTGTGATACCTTCTTCCTCCGCTTTTTCTGCCAAATCAAGAAGAGTATGGGAAGCGAACCAAATATTATCGAGAGAAACATATAATGCCTTATCGGGATCCGGAATAGCCATTTTTATACGTTGAAGCAGCATGGTGGTTTTTCCTACACCTCTGGCTCCCTTAATCCCTATTAAACGAGAATCCCAAGAAATCTGATAGTATAGGGGTCGTACATGTTTAATAGGAGTTAGGG
>JAIDPA010000289.1 GCA_029062985.1 Muribaculaceae bacterium | reverse complement strand
ATATATATCTCTGTTTTAGAGAAAGCTCATTTTTTGAAAAAGCTTATTCCAAGATAAGCTCTTCATCCTTATTTTTCTTGGTCGGGAAACATTTGTTGATGATGACAGCTATGAAACCGTCTCCGGTGACGTTGCAGGCTGTGCCGAAACTATCCATTGCAATATATAATGCTATCATTAAAGCCTGATTAGCTTCGGAGAAGTGAAGGAAAGAGGCAAGAAGACCCAAAGACGCCATAATAGCACCTCCCGGCACTCCCGGGGCAGCGACGATAGATATCCCTATCATGCAGATAAAGGTTGCAAACATTCCGGCATCGTAGGGCATCCCTTCCATTAGCATTAGGGCAACCGCACATGCCACAATTTTCATTGCGCTTCCTGACATGTGGATGGTGGCACAAAGCGGAATTACGAATCCGGCTGTCTCTTCGCTTACACCCATCTTTATTGCCTGCCGTAAGGTGACCGGAATTGTGGCAGCTGATGACTGAGTGCCAAGCGCCGTGAAATATGCCGGAAGCATTGTCCAGAGGAGCTTGAACGGATTGCGTTTCGCTACTAAACCGGCAATACTGAACTGAATGATCAGAAGGAGGAACGACATTGCGAAAATGATAAGGATTATTTTCATGAATGCCGAAAGCACTGTTGCCACCTGTCCTGATACGGTCATGTTAAGGAATATGCCGAAAATATATAATGGAAGAAGAGGGATTATCACTTTAGAGATGGCTAAGGAAATTATCTCTCTGAATTCCACAAACCCGGATTTGAGTGTATTCCCGGGTAAATATGCAAGAGCAATACCCATGAGGAAAGCAAGCGTCAGAGCTGACATCACGTCCATGAGGGGCGGAATAATGACCACAAAATAGGGTTCAAGGTCGTGTCCTGTGCCGAGATCCCCGAGTGAATGAGGTGTGATTAAGTGAGGAAAAATGAAATCACTCAATCCGAAACTCATGAATCCGGCTAAAGATGTGGATAGATAGGCGAGGGCAGCTGTGGCAATAAGCATTTTCCCGGCTTTGTTGCCTATCTCTGCAATTGCAGGCGCTACAAAACCAACAATCAGAAGCGGAATTAAAAACCCGAGAAACTGGTTGAATATGCCGTTGAATGTGGCAAAGAGGCGGTCAAGCCAAATCGGGAGGGTATATCCTGCCAGAATGCCCAGGGCTATTGCTATGAGGATTTTTACAAGAAGATTGATTTTCGGGAGGCGCATGGAATACAGATTTTATGAAAAATACTTTGATTACGCAGATGAGTAATTATTCTCCGGAGGATGAATATTTATCGATTATTGAACGATATTGCTGACTTTTTATGAAGTCCTTAAGCCAGAAATTGACGTCATGGAGAAGGAGAGTGTCTCCCTTAGGGAGAATCCAGACTTGAAACTGAGTGAAGCTCACAGGATTATCGTATGAAAGACGAGGATATTTCAGTTTCATTTTTTCTGCAATCTTCTCATTGACGACAGCAAGCCGGATGTCGCCCGAAGCTACTTTCATGCATAAATATTCTTCCGAAAGCTTCTGGTCGGGCACGACAATTATATCCTCCCCGATTTCGCTTGAAAGATTGTCGAGGCGGGAAGCTGCGGGAGAGTCTTTCTGAATATATACTGAATCTCCTGCAAGGTCAAGAGCCGATTTTACAGGAGTGTTTCCTGCTGAATCTGCCAATTGCACGAGCACAAGACGGTCAAGAAAGACGCTTTCAGTGGTGAGGAAACGTTTTTTCACTGAATTATCAGCCGGAATAGAGGCGAGCATGTCAAAAGTGCCGTCTTCAAGTTTTGAAAATGAATCGTGGAGGTCAACCACTGGCCAGAATTTCAATTTTCTGTCAGTCTGTCGGGAAAATGCATTAAGCATATCGAGATTGACTCCTCCGAGTGTATCTGAATAGACAAAATAACTCATCGGACCATATATCACGGCTACATCAATTGTGTCACCGCCTGAGGCGCCTTTCTCAACAGGGGGAAGAGGTTGCGTACCTGAACAGCGTCTCGTCATACTCATTGCGACCACCACTAACACCAGCAGAAGCACATACAAAGAAGTCTGAGCATATTTGGGTTTTCTGACTCTCTTGTCCATATTCATCTTAAGATTGAGTTAAATAATCATGGCATCATCAGTTGGCAAAATCAATCGAAAGACCAAATTCAAGTCTTCTCGGATTCATCGGATAGTGGGGGAGCACAAAGCTATTCTTTGAGAGCATACCCTGATTCACATGGCTCCAGAGAATATAGAAGCGCGTACGATATAGTCTTGCCGAGATATATGCATTTATCAAGGGATAATTACCTACTTTCACTTTCTCTTCACCCTGCACGTGGAAAGACATAGTGGCAGGCTGATAGTCAAGTCCATAATAGGAGGTATAGTAATCACAATCAAGTCCGAGCTGAAGTTTCAGCACTTTAAACGCAATGAACTTGAGATAAAGATTACTGTAAATAGTAAACTGAGGTAAGGGGAGGATGCTTTCATTGGAGCTTTTCTGATAATATAGTGAATTATCCCAATGCAGGATTCCGAATTTAAATTGCTGATTGAGAGAAAGGGAAAGCACCTGGACATTGCCTCCATATTGCTGTGGAAGAGATTCAGAATTGAAATAGACCAAATTCTGAATATTCTCCACTCCTGCGCCAATGGTAGTACGGGTCCAGGGAATAAGTAGACTGCCTTCTACCTTATAATTCCTTGTCTTTCCGAAATCATTGCTCCATGCAAAATGGTTGGAAATATAGTTCTGAAGCAGATAAGGCTGAGCTTTATTCTTGAATTCAGCAGCGGCAGAAATTTTTACCGAGTCGCCAAAAAGCTTAAATCGGGAGGAAATCCTGCCGTCAAGTTCAAGGTCTCCTGCGACATCACCGACCAGACCGAATTTGACACTGGCTGCATAGCGAATCAATGAGCCTTTATCTTTCTGAAGACGACCGCCTACCCATAGCAGGTTGCGGGTTGATTCGGGAGAGACATTTACTCCCGCAGGAAGCGGGGTCAATTGTTCAATCTGTGAATCGGTAAGTGCCGGAAGATCAAAAGCTGTAGCTTGCTTATATTTCTGAGTCTGATAGGAAACATAAGCGGAGAGACCGAATTTAGCCCATTTCTGGAAGCCTTCTATGAGTTCAATGCCAAGGGAGTTGGTCATCTGGAGCAAGCGTGTGTCTTCATTAGTGCGATCAGGGTTAAGATAGAAGTTTTTCCAGAAGTCATGTGCCTGTGTTGGATTCGTATTTATAAAGAAATGATGATGATGCTGAAGATCAAAAGAATAAATTATTCTTGTCATCGGCACGTATATTTCTCGCGAAAGAGTATCATTGACTTGCTGACTCTTCCAGAACCCGATTTTGTATGCATGAGTCATGAAGAATTCATCGCCTGTGATTCTGTTGTGAGCAGCCGAGAGTCTTGTAGGTATGCTTTTAGACTCTATTTTGTCGACACCGCCCTGCAGCTCACCAGGGTCTGTGATGTAAAGGTCGTCGGTGATACCTCCGTTTTCCTTATTCAGAAAATTGAAGTTATTATAAAAAGCTTGCATCTCATAACGGTCGCCGAGATAATAACCTGAGAATCCCCAGGAGAAATCCTTAGTGGCTTGCGCTTCGTAAGCTCCTTTGGAATAGAGATAATCCACCATCGCTCCTATGCCGATTCTGCGATTGACGTTTCCGGCAAAAGTGGCAGAGAGTCTATCCTGATGAGTCTGTTTGTTTCCGGCAAAACCGTAAGAAAGTATAGTAGTCGGGACATAGACATTATAAAACTTCTGCTTTCTGAATGTAGGGAGCCAAGCGTCAAGAGCATCCTGGAAGAAGAAGGGAGAACGTGAAGGGCGCTGGAAATAAATCATATTAATTCCCTCGGCACCTAAATTACCCGTTGAGGCATACGCATCGCTGACCATTGCAGGAATGGAAGTGCGCTGAAAGTTATATGTGACAGTATCGATAACTGACTCAACATGGTCGCCGAGAGGGAAAGTAAGAGTCCATGCCGATCCTTCCTTGACAGAGTCGGGATTGACAGTGGATTTCGTATTCTTTGACTTGTCAGGGGAAACAGAGGCTCCGGAGCGCCTTTGCGCCAAGCTGTCGGAGCAAATGAGCGCGCAGAAAGCAATTAATATAAAAAGAGAGTGTTTTGAAAACATGATGCGAAGTTAGTAAATAAACGGGTAAAATTTAAATTTTTTTTAGTCTAAATACAACAAAACGGTTATTTGATGAGTTATATATGTTGTATAACATAATTTTTAAGCATAGTTTTTTCGACAGAGGTCGATTTTTATTTAGTATTATTAAATTTTATGATTATGAAACAGATGTTCAGTAAATTCGTAAAATGGTATTGTGAAACGGCATCAAAGGTATATAACGCCTGATTCCATCATAATGACCTGAAGCGGAATACTGAAATTTGAGATTCCACGATTCCGCAGTCTCGAGAAGAGACAAAGAGTTAGAAAAATTATTAGAAACAATCAAAACTATTGAAAGCGAGGCATTCCCAAGAGAGGGATGCCTTTTATGTTTTATTAAAGCAGATTAATCTTGATTTAGCCTGATTAATCCTGATTTTTCAGGATTAATCTTGACTAAATCTATGATTAAATTGGACGCACACCATTACATTGCGGATAGCCGCTGCAGCCCCAGAATTCACGACCTTGCTGTTGTCCTTTCTTTTGCATTCTTTTGAGCATTGGCTTGCCACATTTGGGACATGTAGGAGCGCCTTCTGAAGAAGCCCGGCTTTTTCGGGCTTCAAGTCTTTCAGCAGTCATATTCTCGGTGAATCCGCCATTTTGTCTGAATACATCGAGTTGGCTTTGTATTTGAGAATGAAGCATCTTATTCTCTCTGAGGCATAATATGAGCATTGCATTGGCTACTACAGAGGGATTGTCATTTTCCAGCCAATAGTCAAATTTACTTTTTTGCATAAGAATATGCTTTGCAGCATCATGCAGATAACTGTTGGAATATCGGGGAGTGTCAAGGTTTATTTGCCAAATAGCTTCTCTATCCTTATTTCCGATTTGCCAGATATCAGCTCTTTTACGCAGAAGAAAATTGAATATGTCTCCTTGAAGTTCATCGAAACTTGCTCTTGCTACGTCGAGAAGTCGCATCTCAGTTTCAATCGATGTGGAATGTCGGGCAGAACCTTCGGCAATATTAGCAACTCCACACCGAGCAGCCATCACCATTTGATCATATAATCGACGGCACGGGTCTAAATGATAATCAACAAATCGGTCACAGAAATCTTGAGTGGCAAGTTGAATTATATTAGCCAAAATCCAGGAGTTAAGCCAATAATAAGATTGAGAAAATTTAATTTCTACGCCCATGATTTTTCTTGATAAAATTTATATCCTCTATTCAAGAGCAAATTCGTTTAATAAGTCTTCTGGTGCAGGAACGTCATACTCAATAAAGACTTTGCGTTTGGCATAGAGTTCATTTAGTTTATTCATGGATTTATTGTTTGTTCAGTTAATAATATACAAAGTTAATTTTTTTAATGCTGAAAACAAAATGATTATAAGGAAATTGAGATTAAAAAAAGATAAAATGTATATGAGATTATTACTAATTAAGAGATATAGATAGTTAGAAAGATGATTAGTAATTTTCTAATCATTAAAATAAAAATTTACAAATGATATACGGCTATATTAGAGTAAGTTCTGACAAACAGACAGTAGAGAACCGGTGTATTTTTTGTGCAAAATATTTTTGGGAGGAAAATATTTTAGGGAGAAAAAGAGCGTGTATCAGATCGGGGTCTGATACACGCTGACATGGAAATTATCTTTGTCTAAGATTCGGGGAATCTTAAATTTAGAATTTTTGATTTTTCTTTTATTGATGTGCTTGGCGAAGGAGGTCGTTGACTGTCTTGACGGGGTTGAAGGTCGATACGGGGACTTCAACGAGGATTGTGTTCCAGTCGCTCATTGCTCCGTTCCAGAGTCCGGGGAGTTCGAGGGCTTTTATTTCAACACCTTCGCGGCTCTTGAGAGATATGAAACCGGTAGCTTTGTCAACGTATTCGGGGAGGTTGAATTTCTCGCCTTTCCAGTTTTTGGTTGACACTACGAGGTCTACGGGATTGAAGTGGGTAGATTCCTTGAGCATCTTCTGAGCCTCCTTATTATCGGGATCAATCTGAGTTGATTCAAGAATCTGGGGAGATACGGTTCCGTCGGGATTATAAGCGAGGAACGGACCACCGCCGGGCTCACCTTCGTTTTTCACCATACCGCAGACGCGCATCGGGCGGTTCAGCTTCTCATAGATATAAGCAGCCTTTTCGTCGTCGGTCATTTTATCAGTGCCGTCATGAGTGATGCAGAGCACTTTATGCAGGAAATCAAGCATTTCTTCAAGACGCTCGGGAGCAGGAGTGCCTTTAGAAAGTTCTTCGCAATAGGAATTGGCTTTCTGCTTTACACCGACCAGAATACCGCCGATAATTTTCTTATAATGTATTGTGTCTTCACGTCTGCTATCGGGCACAACATTATCTATATTCTTGATGAAGATGACGTCGGCATCAAGGTCGTTGAGGTTTTCAATGAGAGCGCCATGACCTCCGGGACGGAAGAAGAGAGCCTCTTTCTCACGATAGGGTGTGCCGTCGAGATTAGCAGCTACGGTGTCGGTCGAGGGTTTCTGAACGCTTGTGGAAAGTTCGAATTCCACGCCGTATTCATGTTCGAGATGACCCTTGACTTCTTCGAATTTCATTGCGACAAGAGGGAGATGATCTTCGCTGACAGTGAAGTGTACTCTGACCTTACCATCTTTGCCGGCAGCATACTGCGCGCCCTCAGCAAGATGTTCTTCGATAGCAGTCCGAGCAGCCCCGGGCACTTTGTGGAACTTCAGGAGAGCTTTTGGAAGCTGCCCGTAGTTGAGACCATCACTCTCAATGAGTGTCTTGACAATGTCTTTGTAGCGTTTAGCCTTAACCAGAGAATCCACGCTCAAGCCAAACAGAGAGAGGCAGAGGAAGTTGAGCTGGGGAAAGAAAGCAAAATTCTCAATCTCCTCAAAGAATTTCTTCATGAAATCGTTGTCAGGCTTATCCTTCTTGCCATTGACAAAAGAGAATAAATCCTTAAACATTCTTGAAGCAGCTCCACTGGCAGGCACCATTTTCAGAACTTTGCCCCCTTTGTCGAGATATTCATTCCAAAGGTTGGTAGCCTTTTCCTCCATATCGGGAGTGAGCACTGAAATGCCGTGTCCGGGAGTAGCGGGAGCTTCAATTTTGAGGAAAGGGAAACCCTCGGCAAGCATTTTGAGTTCTTCAGCGAGTTTTTCTTCAGAGATTCCTTTTGCTTTAAGGACCTCAAGGTCTTTTTCTTTTAAATCCATAATTAGTCAAAATAAACGGGTTTGTAGTAATTATTTCGTTTTAACAGAGTCGGCTTCATTCAGCATTCTTCTGCAAAGGTCAATTTTTCGCGAAAGGAGAGGCATCATTTTTTCCAGCTGATGACTTTCTTTCTGGGCACTATAGAGCTGCCATGTGGCAGATATCATTTTTTTAGTGCCGGGAGAGAGTGTGATGGAAACGGGTTTCGCTCCTCCGATATAACTGAGAATCACCCGGCTATCTTCATGAGAGGAAATGAACGATGCTACGGAATCGGCCTCAGCGCCTGTGAAGCAGACAGTGTTGATATTTCCTGCCCGATAGTTGAGTGCTTGATCGTGAGGGACAGTTGCAGAGAAAGCTTTTTCTCCATCCGCTTCAACTGATATACGGTCAAACACACCCCCGGTGAGCGCGGCTATGAGTTCGAGACCTTCATTTTCTGATATTCTTGCTGCGAGTTCAGTAGAAGTCAGAGGATATTTTTCTTTCCACCCCTGATATATATAGTAGCCTTCGACTTCGCGAGGATTTGACACATGCACGAAGTCGGGCATCATATTTCCTATTTCAGAATTTAGCTTATCCAAAGCAGAAGAGGCTGAGTCAATCTCAGCCTTATAAAACGCAATGGAATCATTCAGACTCAAAAGCCACTTTTCTCTTTCCTGAGAAGCTTCAGGCTTCTTGACCTGACAAGAGCACACAATTAGAGGCAAGGAGAAAATTGCCAGTATTTTTGATAATGACCTATTCATAACCGCTGAATATCTTTTACACCTTTTACGGTTTTGAGTTTTTTTAGAAGCATTGAAAGCTGGCGCTGATCTGAGACAGCGACAACGAGAATACCCTGAAACATACCGTCATGGCTATCGACAGTCACATTCCTGAGATTTGCTCCCATTTCTTTTGAAATTATAGAAGTGATATTGGCTAAGATTCCTATATCGTCATTCCCGACTATCTTCAGAGAAACGGGGAGGAGTTCGCCCTGCTTTCCGCTCCAGTCAGCACGTATTATCCTGTAGGGATAGCGTTGAGTGATATTGGCAGCATTAGGGCAATCGCAGCGATGGATTTTGACAGTGCCGTCAGAACTAATAAATCCGAACACATTGTCGCCATAAATGGGAGCGCAGCATTTAGCGAATTTATAATTAAGTCCGTTAATGGATTTCTCGCCAATTACGAGCACATCAGCCTTACCGGAGTTTTCCTCTCTCGACTGCATCTGATATTCTTCGGCGGAAACCTTCTGACCTTCATTTTTAGGAGCAGTCTCCTCAACATAAGAAGAGAGGAATTTCCCAGGGTCGATCTTTTCGTCAGCCATGTCAGCGAAAAATTCGTTGGCATATTTATAACCTGACTTTGTGATGAGTTTCATCAGGATAGACTCATCAATCTCGATTTTCCGGTTTTTAGCCCTACGCTCGAATAATTCCTTACCAAGTTCGGCACGATGTTGCAATTCCTCATTCAGACTCTGCTTAATCTTATTGCGTGCCTTGGAGCTGACCACAATATTTAGCCAGTCGGCTTTTGGCGTCTGATTTGAGGCAGTCAGAATCTCCACTGTATCGCCATTATTTATTCGATAGGTGATTTTGCGATGCTGACCGTTGACCACAGCTCCCGTGCAGTGTGCTCCGACGTTTGAATGAATCATGAAAGCAAAATCAAGGACAGTAGCTCCGGCAGCAAGCCTGAAGAGATCGCCCTTAGGAGTAAAAGCGAAGACCTCTTTTCCGTAGACGTCCATCCTCATGTCTTTCATGAGCTGCATCGGTCCGGTTTCAGCCGTCTCGAGAATGTCGCGGATATTGGTCATCCACTGGTCAGTGCTGTCGCTTTTCACCCCTTTATATCTCCAATGAGCAGCCAGACCCTTTTCAGCGACGAGATCCATTCTTTTCGTGCGGAACTGCACTTCAACCCATTTAGAACCCGGACCCATGACCGTGGCATGCAGGCTTTCATACCCGTTGCTCTTGGGAATTGAAATCCAATCCTTCATTCGGGCGGGATTAGCGGTGTACATATCAGCGACTATTGAATAAGCGAGCCAACAATCGCTTTTTTCCTTCTCTTTAGGAGTGTCTATAATGACACGGATGGCGAAGAGATCGTAGATGCCCTGGAGGTCAACTTTCTGCTTTTTCATCTTATTCCAGATAGAGGAGATGGATTTCGTACGCCCCTTAATATCGAATTTGAGACCGGCTTCCTCGAGCTTAGTCTTCACAGGGTCAATGAAAGATTTTATATATGCATCACGGCTTCTTTTAGTCTCGTTAAGTTTATGAGCTATCTGGGTATAGATTTCCCTGTTGGTATATTTCAGGGAAAGATCTTCGAGCTCACCTTTAATCTTATACAGACCAAGGCGATGAGCAAGCTGAGCATAGAGGCAGCTTGCCTCAAAGGCAACATTTCTGACCCATTCCTGGTCGGGGTGATGGTTGATAGCTCTCATAAGCACAAGATTGCGGATAATCATTATGATGATTACGCGGATATCATCTGCAAGCGAAAGCATAAGCCCCCGGAAGTTATCTTGATTTGTGGCGTTGTTTTTGTTGGAAAACTTATCAACGGCTAAAAGACCTTCAAGGAGGGAAGCCACATCATCACCCCATTCTTTCCTGATTTCCTCAATAGAAATCTGTGCGTCGCAAAGGATAGGATAGAGCCCGATAGCCAGAAGGATATTATGGTCGGGTTCGATAGCCTCTGCAAATAAGAGGGCAGTGCGGAGTGAAAGAATAGCCGGGGAAAGCCCCTTTGAGTCGCGAACGGAAAGAGAGCAGCGCATAGCATGGTGCATAATTTCACGAAAGCGTGAAATTTCACGGGAAGAGAAACGTTTTCCCGTGTATTGTCTCACCAGCCGGAGGAGAGAAAAAATCTCTTTTTTCTCCGAAATACTCAAAGGGTTATCCATTAATTTCACCATTATCGGCAAACTTTAAAAAGTGAGGAAAAGCACAAAATACTTAATTGTATCCCAAAACGATAGCCAGATTGAGCAAGACGTAAGGGAGCTAATGCAAAAGTAAGCATTTTGACTTAGATACACAAAGAAGATGTTAAAGTTTTTTCTTAAATAAAGAAGTTTTTGAAACTTTTATCTTATTTGGCATCTTATTTGGAATATCGGCGTATGAATGAAAAGATGGTATCGTAAGCTGCATCGCGCACCTCTTTACGGCTAAGGATAAGATCATGGAGTCCGCTGTCGATGGTGCAGACTTCTCTGACTTTTCCGAGTTTCTGACCGCGCTCCTGAAGCATAGCGGGGTCGAGCACTGCATCTCCGGTTTGAAATTCCGGTGTATAGTTACATCCGTCGATTTTGCGGCTGCTATGCATGACGAGGATAGGGACAGCAATATTTTCTCTCTTCTTCATGAGACGGCTCTGTGCGGAATTGATGGCATTGACCCATGAAAAAGTCACGGGAGGGGAGTAGACCATCTTCCAATCCGTATTATATGTCCATTCTCCGTAATATTCCTTCAGCAAAGAATATGCATATCCGTCGCAATGTCCCTGCTTATGTTTTGCATTCGGAAACATCTTGCTCAAAAAGCCAATAGTCGGGGCAGCTACATTACGCATGAATGCATTGAAATTCCATTCGAGGAAAGGGCTGTCGGTGACGATACGGTCGACACCTATATCAGCTCCTTTCATGGCACCCATGAAAGCTACTGTAAGTCCGCCGGTGGAATGTCCTCCGAGAGTTATGTCTGTGTTGCCGTCGCGTCTTATCTGCACGAGAGCCGAATCTATATCGGCGAAGTATTCCTCCTGTTTTCTTATGTTGAAGGGGTATTGCCAAGGCTCCTTGCTTCTGCCGTAACGACGGAGATCTACGGCGTAGAAATTATATCCCGAATCGACAAAGCGTTCTCCCATTTCTGACTGGAAGAAATAATCGTTGAAGCCGTGAATGTAAAGGAAGGCTTTCTTGGAATTATTTTTGTTAAGCTTTCTGATGATTGTAGAGCGACAAGGACCATCGAAAGCGATGCCCTGATTTACGTAACGCGCCTCATATCCTTCAAGAATATCAGGATGCCAGGTGGTATCGGTGGTAGGAGTTTTGGGACCTTTGTATTTGACGTTTACATCCCATGCACCGGCGAGCGTTGCAGAAAGAATCAAAATAAGAACGACGGGGAGTTTTCGCATATTCGGAAGAAGGTAAAGAGTTATAAAAATAGTGAACCGGAAGCCGATTCACTATTAAAAACGAAGAAAATAATAAAAATGTTCTGAATCAGAAACGCGGACCTCTGCCACGCATACCCCCATGTCCCCCGGGAGGAGGCATCATGCCCGGACCCCTCATATCGGATTCGCCGTCGGGACCTTTACTCTTTTTTGAAAGAGTGTTGAAATTCCAGGTAAGACTGAACATCACATATCTTGTCAGGTCGTTAAACCAGGAGTCGGTTATTGCATTGGCAGAGACTGATCGGCTGATATTCTTTTTCTGACCTAAAAGGTCATAAGCACGCACTGAGAATGTCAACTGTCGGTTGTGGAGGAACGAATAAGACATTTGAGCATTCCAAAGCCATTGACGGGAATTGAAGCCTGTGGAATAACCTGTGGAATTGGAGAAAGCAATGTCTGTTGTAAGTTCGAGTCCGAAAGGAAGGAAAACAGAAGCATCTGAAGTGAAGCCGTAAGAATGAGTGCGACGGTTTGGCTGTTCGGGAAGAGAGTTGGTTACGTTGCCAAAAGAATAAGTGGGGTTAACACTCATCTGGAAAACATCGGCAGAGAATGTCAGTCCGGCAGACGGCGCAAGAGAGAGATTCCCTGTGCGATTGAAATCGCCGTTGATGTAACCCGGGGTATTTCCAAACCGAGCGTTAAGGCGTGCGTTAAAGCGCCATTTTCTGTTGGAGAACGGACGGGTAATCATCGCCATACCGAAGATATTGAAATTGCCGTTTACATTCCCGTAGGTAGTGGTTCTTCCTCCGGTCTCGCGGTCGGTTATAGTGCGCGAAACGATGGAATTGAGTGCATAGGAAGCATTCACGGCAGCAAAGAAAGACTGCTGAGATGACATTCTGAAATCATTGAGGAAGACACCGATGTTTTGAGTGAATGTCGGTTTCAGATCCGGATTACCCTGTATGATATTCAGCGGATTGGATTCATCCCGCACGGGCTGCAGCTGAGTCATTGAAGGCTGTGATGTGCGAGCCCTATAGTTAACTCTGAGAGAGGAGCTGGTGCCGAATTTATACCTGATATTGGCATAAGGAGACACATTCCAGACCCAGCGTTTAGGAATATTGCGTGCAGAATTGATGAGATCTTCGCTTTGAGAACTTGAAGGTGAGAAAAGGATACCCACATTTAGATTGAGTTTTTTCGATACCTTTTTGTATCCCACCTGAAGTTCCTGATTAAAGAATTTATTGCGGAAGCTATTGCTTAGAGAAGGGTCAGCGACTGCATCGGCAGGCACATCAGTAATGAAAGGTGGGATAAAATTTTCAATATCATCAGGAATAGGAAGGGAGTAGGTCATTTTGTCGGCATTATTCCATTGATATGAAATCCGATATGCGAAATCAAGGAAATTCCCTTTTTTTACATCTCCCAAAGGTTCGGACCAAGTGAGCCTTCCGTTGACGTTGTTGCTCCATGTGTGATTGTCAATAAGACGATACAGTTCCTCATCATCTTTATCAGAAACAAGATAATATATAATATTGCTCCATGACACAGTATGCTGACGTGTGTTGGAGAATTGGTATTGCATCTGAAAGCTTAGAGAACGCCCCGGACGGGAGGCAAATCTATGATTGAAAATCATATTGCCACCGATCTGAACGCTTGTGCCCTTATTGGAAGAGGCATTGAGGTTGTGATTTATTTTGTCTCCGGTTTCATCCGACAATTCAGAAAGACTATTGCTGGAGGATTCCCTGAAATTCAGACTTAACCGAGGACGGAATTCAAGAGTGTTATAAGGATTAATGTTCCATTGCAGACGGAAATCAGAATTAAGATTGTGTCCTTTGTCCCGGCTTTCCGATTCCTCATCAAGGTAGTTGATATAGTCAGGATAGAGATACTGTGTGGCTTTCCTGCTCAGGGCTTTTCTGTCGGAATGTGAATAAAGGATATTACCTCCGACACGGAAAATTTCCTCTTTGCCGACGTTGAAGTTTATGCCGAAGCGCTGAGTGGTGTTTATACCGTTATTGCCGCCGAAGTCACGGAATTGTCCTCTGCCACGGTCGGAAAAGCCGGATTCATTGATATTGTTAAGACCACCGAGGAGGGTTATCTGATTTCCGTTGAAGAAATTATTGACAACGAAACTACCCTGATACCGGTTGTCGGTGCCATAACCAGCTGAGGCATTCCCAAACCATCCGTTATTCATATTCTTTTTTACAGTGAGGTTGATGACAGTTTCTTCCTCACCGTCATCCACGCCGGTCAAACGCGCAAGGTCGCTTTTACGGTCGACTACCTGCACTTTCTCCACCATGTTGGAGGGAAGATTTTTAGTAGCCATCTGAGGGTCATCACCGAAAAACTCTTTGCCATTTACAAGAATCTTAGAGACTGTCTTACCATTAGAGGAAATTGAACCATCGGAACCTACTTCTACACCGGGAAGCTTTTTCAGGAGGTCATTCACAGTGGCGTTCTGTGCTGTGTGATACGAACCGGCATTAAATTCGATCGTGTCTTGTTTGGCAACAACGGCAGCCTTGACCGCAGTGACAACCGCTTCCTGAAGCATAACAGCCCCATCCTGAAGGGTCATGTTTCCTAAATCGAGAGTATCCGGTTTTTCCTTCACTTCAAGATGCCTGCCGAAATCATCCATACCTACGAGAGAAGCAAGAAGAATATAGTTGCCGGGTTTGACATCAGAAAAAGAGAATTTACCATCAGGATCGGAAAGAGCATATCCTACTCTGACCGTATCAGGAAGGGCGACGAGCTGTACGGCAGTGCCGGGGAGGGCTTCCGATTCGTTGTCGATAAATCTTCCCGTGACGACGTTAGCCCAAGCAGAAAGGGCACACGCAGAAAAGCCGACTAAAGGTAGAAACTTAAGAAGTCTCATAAAAGTTAGTTAAAGTTTAGATGAATACAGAGTGGAAGGTGGCTGCAAGCACAACTTAAGCCTAAACCGAAAGATATTAGGAGGAATGTCTCTAACAGCCTACAAATAGTAGACTCTGAGTAATAATAAAAGTTTAAGGAAGAAAAGGAAGATAAATAAAAGGAAATTGAAAAGACAGAAAGAAAGGATAGAAAAGTCAAAAAAAAATAAAAGCAGCGTCTCCAAAGGAAACGCTGCCTCAATATTTAATAAAAAGAAAATTATCTGAAATCTTTTAATTGGTCACGAAGTTTTTTGCGAGCGAAGAAAATACGGCTTTTAACTGTGCCAACGGGGAGGTTCATCTTCTCAGCGATCTCATTATATTTGTAGCCGGCAACATACATGTTAAAAGGAATTCTGTATTCATCGGAGAATTGATTGAGCGCAGAAGAAATTTCTTTAACGGAATAAGAGCCTTCGGGAGTTTCGAGACCTGAATCCTGAGATAAATTAAGGTGGAAGAGGTCTTCAGATTTATCAATAACAGTAGCCTGTTTAACGTTCTGGCGGTAGTTGTTGATAAATAAGTTGCGCATAATAGTAAATACCCACCCTTTAAAGTTAACGTTGTCAACGTATTTTTCTTCGTTGTCAAGGGCTTTAAGGGTAGTATCCTGAAGAAGATCCTGAGCTTCTTCTTTATTAGTAGTTAACTGATAGGCAAAACTTAATAGATTAGCCTGCAGTCCTAAAATTTTCTGTTGGAATGAATTTGTTTTCATGATGTAGTCGTATGTTAAATAGATGTTGTATTATGTTGTTTGTCTATATAACAAAGGATGTTCAAAAATGTTTTAAAAAAAGTGAGATTTTTTTGAAAAATTTAAAAAAAA
>JAIDPA010000288.1 GCA_029062985.1 Muribaculaceae bacterium | reverse complement strand
CCTATCTGCTCATAATACTTGCTAAGACTTTGTGAATTTTAGCGACAATACGCTGCTGTTCAGCATACGGAGGAAGTGGTACAAGGTAATTCTTTACCGTGGATGTGGATAATTCTTTCTGCTTGGTGCTACCATCAGATTTATCATCTATAACAGATTGAACCGTATAACTTGAAAAGTAAGCAAACAAGTATTCTGAGAGTATTTTATTGGGAATTGGTCGTATAACCGTCACATGGCTATCTGCAACTGCTATCCCATACGGATTAAGTCGTTCCCAATATATTGCCATTCTACCAAGAGTCCCTAATCCTGTTGAGTTCCACATCAGATCTCCATCAACCAGTTTTCGTTCCTCTCCATATGAATTAATTGACGCAGGCTCAATGAATTGAGCCTTATCAATCTGAAATCCTGACCATTGATTACATTTCTGTGCCACGACCGGAATCTTCTTTATAAGACTATATTTAGGAGACTTTCCTCGTTGAATATAGGTGCAAATATCATCTAATCTAACCCAAGTCCATGTAGCAGGAATTTCAAATGGTAATTCATCCTCGATTAACGAGATAATTCCATCCTTCTTCTCACGGTACTTGTTATCCTCACCTCGGAATATACGGCTCTCGTTGGTAAGAACCGATTTTTTCAACTTGCCTTCTTTTACAAGTCGCTGTTTTTCGGCTCGTATCTCTTCAAGTAATTCCTCGGCCGTTCCCTCGGATTCTATCTGAGGTACAAGATTGCCCTGAATTGCTTCTTGCAATATGGATTTATAAAGGCGATCAAAGAGCGTCGCTTCTAATTCGGCTCTTTCTGCAAGGAGTTTATTAAGTTTCTTTGTTAGATTTTCCATCGCACTTGTTTTATGCGATGAGGCCATTATTCCGATAATAGGAATTGTCCTCACCACGGTAGATGATAGTTTCATTCTTATCTCGCTTGATTTTCTTCTCTTTTACAAGACGTGCCTTTTCTTCCCGTATGCGTTCGAGAAGAACGGATGCGGGTTCGTCATTAGGGTCTTGAGGCACAAGTTTCCCTTGAATTGCCCACTGAAGTATGCTATTGCGAAGTTGCTTTCCGGTCATATCAATCATCAGCTTGTACTCTGTATGAGAATTTATCAGGCGCCATTTTCAAGGCTGCTTTGAGCATCTTTGAATTTGGATTAAAATTAAACATATTGAGAACTGCAAAATTGATTGCGTTCAAGGACGATTTATTCTTAATCCAATTCTGAGGAATAAAAGTCTTACTGTTATTTATAGATGCTTGTTCCTCTGAGTCAATTGCTATGTTAAGACAAGCGGCAGCCAATTGGATAATTTCATCAACTTTATCAGCTTTTTGTGCTAGTGTAAGAGTTTCTGCCGGAGATGGCACAGAGGATTGATTATTGCTTTTTGCAAAAATCATCGAGACAGCAAAGAGGAGATGATAGGGGGCATACGCCTTCATCGTAAGAATTACATCATTCAAGCCTAATGGATTCTCCTCTTTCCAAGCCTCCATTATTTTATTCATCCAAAAATTTAGAGCAAATATATCTTCGGGAGAATACTCGACCTTAAATAATGTATTGAAGTATTTGTCAAAAATCTTTGTCTCGCCATACGATAAGTTGGGACGCTGCATATACCAAGCCGTAAGTTGCTTTCCAAGATAGGCAAGTTCAACTGTAAAGTCTCGCTTTTTATCTGCCGGGATAGATTCTCCTCGTTTTGTTGCAAAATAGCCCTCTGAAAACCGCTGTTCATAAGCTCGTTTCATACGAAGCACACGTTTATCGTTACTCCGTAAATCGCGCGCTTTGACAGCACTCTGAGTATTGGTATTGATACTTATCGAGTCCGCTCTATCACGCTGTGGAATTTCATAGAAGCGAAACAGAACATAGGAATCAGGTTCATTTTTAACCTTTTCACTGCAACTTAGAATCGTATTTAGAGATTGGCATCCATTTACAACATTGAGACCAATAAACTTAACTGTTCCATCATCCAGCATGTCCATCTTATTACAGATGGCTGTGATTCCGTTATGGAAGAAAAAGAATTCATTACATTTTTCGCTGTAAATTGTTTTCTTTATCTTTTTATTAACAGAATTGGTAATTCCTAAACTTTGACGGACGTTCTTTTGAAAAAGAGATCCATCTTTAATTCCAGGAAGTTTTATACATTCCCTAAGAGGAACCGCCACAATTAAAACAGAAGTGGCGCCAATCTCAGTATACATATACTTTCCTTGCTGAAGTGGCATTGTATAGCTGAGTATGGGATTACTCTGTTCGACTGCCCGAGAATAATTTTCGGCCACGTCTTCGCCGTCTACAGCAACAAATTCAAAGTCATACTTTGAGTCATCCTCTTTGTCAGAAATTTCTTTGTGAAGGAAAGCTATATCTTTCTGAGCCTCGTCTGAAAAGCTCGAAGTTGTAATGAGCATTAAACATACAGAATAAGAATCCTCTTCGAGTGCATTTGCAATCTCAGCCAACTTGATCTTTAATTTGCCATTGGCATTCGCCTGCATATTTTTCAGATCAGATAGTTGCAACCACACAGATTGCATTTCTCTGACAGGCTCACTTCCAACGGTTGGTCCTGTATAGAATTTAGACTGTATGATATAAATTTTCTGATTATCTTCATCGATATAAACAGCGTCTATCTGCTTATCTTTAGGTCCATCTGTTATAGCATCCTTAGTGCTGTTTTTATCAAGCAAGAAGACATTACGAAGATACCAAGCGACGAACCTTTGACCATCGTTTGGAAAATTTGTTTGATAGAAATCTTGCTTTATCTCTTTTTGTATTTTATCTATTATGCTCATTTTTAGTCAATATCTATTTTGAAACCTAGAATGTCCTGAATTTCCTGAAGAGTTTTGTCAATCTGATGTTCTAAAGCCTTGCGCTTTTTGTAATATTCTTCAAGGAGCTGTTTTGGGGGAAGAACTTCCTCTTCCTCTTTGGGGAACTTGCATCGATCAAAGTTAAAATCACTCTCAACTAATTCCTTGACGCTGAAACAACGTGATTTTTCATCATTTTCTGCAACGATTTCCTTACGGTCATTCCACCATTCAGAAATAGGAGCGGTATGCTCCAACTTCATAGATTTAGTCTTGGAGAAATGCTTATAACCCTCCGGCATATCAAGACGATAGAACCAAGTTTCTTTAGTTGAATAACCTTCAGGTGCGCCTTCGGCTCGTTCGTTGTTAAAGAAGATTATGTTAGTAGCAATAGAAGTGTACGGTGCAAAGATACTTCCAGGTAAACGAATGACGGTGTGAAGATTAAAATCTTTAAGCAGCTTTTCTCGAATAGCTAATTTTGCATTATCCGCGCCAAAAAGGAATCCGTCGGGGATAATTACCGCAGCACGACCGCCCTTCTTTAGACGATACATAATCAGTACCATAAAGAGGTCGGCAGTCTCGCTACTGCGCATATCCATAGGAAAGTTAGATTTGATATTGCTTTGTGTACTTCCGCCGTAAGGAGGATTCATGGCAATGACATCAACTTTATCGCTGTCTTTAATATCTGTAACGTTTACGCCAAGTGAATCGCAATGGCGGATATTGGGTGCTTCGACATCGTGGAGAAGCAGGTTTGTTATAGAAAGCAAGTAAGGAAGAGGTTTCCATTCCTGACCGATAACGGCGGTTTGATATTTCTCGCCATCAGCAGTCGTTTTAATCTGAGGTTGCAAATAGTTAAGTGCAGAAGTTAGAAAGCCGCCTGTTCCGGAAGTGAAGTCTCCAAAGGTTTCTCCAAGTTGAGGATTGAGTGTCTTTACCATGAAATCGGTCAATGCACGAGGGGTGTAGAACTCTCCGGCATTTCCGGCAGATTGTAATTCTTTGAGAATGCCCTCATAGATGTCGCCAAACATGTGGCGGTCTTCGGCATCATCAAATTCAATCTCGTTTATGATATTTATGACTTGACGAAGCAAAACACCGTCTTTCATATATTGGTTGATGTCCTCAAACACTTCCTTGACTATAGATTGTGCTCTTGGGGTTTCATTTGAAACATCAAGATTCTTCAATGTAGGAAACAGCTCTTCATTCACAAGTTTCAACAGAGCATCGCCAGTGAGAGCAGAGCCGTCTTTTTCATCGATAGCCCAGTTACGCCAACGCAGATTCTCTGGAATCATCGACGTGAAAGTGCATTTTTCTTTCATCGCCTTATATTCCCAAGTTTCTTCCTGTGTGTCATAAACTTTAAGGAAAAACATCCATGTCATCTGCTCGATACGCTGGGCATCGCCGTTAATACCGGCATCCTGACGCATGATGTTTTGTATTCGCTTTACTATATTATTGACGGCCATAGTTTACGCTACGTTGTATATTTGTTTTTCAAGTTCAATTATCGCTTCATTGAATTTTTCGTAACCACCAAACAAGCGAATGATCTTCTGAGGTTTACCAATCTTGTTGAAAGGTGCATGATCAAGAATATCAGCACTCTCAAAATTCAATATACCATGTTCGGCATACTTTTCAAGTAGGGCTTCTAGTACTTCACGAGCTTTTCCTTCATACTTTGCGAAGTAGTTACGCTTCTTTACATTGTTTGCTCTCTCCCTTCTGGTCAGTGCAGGCTGATCGAAAGCCACATGGCAAATAATATCAAAAATATCAGCATCTGCCAATGCTGGATTCTTCTGTCTAACAGCATCAACAAGCACATTCAACTCTTTAAGTTCCTCGACGATAGCTGCTTTCTTTTCTACTGATGTCCACTGGTTAATGAAGTTATCTAATGAGGCATAGTGATTAAGTATCTGTTTCTTTGTGAAAGAGGTAACAGATTCGGTACGCATCGTTTTTCCATCTTCACCAAGGACGGAAACGATCTCAGTTGTAATGGAAACGGGCTTGCCATCTACTATATATTTCACATGAGGTTCATGGACTGTGTCACTACTCTCACCATTGTCAACTTTAGGATATTCTTTCTTCGGTTTCACTAGTGGTAACGGTTCTCCATCGAAATCAGGGTCTTTGAATTTCTTAGTAGCATTACGGAAATCGAGAATCTCAAGATGCCATTTCCCTTTATCAGTGCGGAGGCGCGTTCCTCTACCAATAATCTGTTTAAACTCTGTCATCGAACCGATCTCCTTATCAATGACTATTAAGCCGCAGGTTTTACAATCCACACCTGTTGCAAGCAGTTCAGAGGTGGTGACAACTGTTGGGTAAGGTTCATTGACATTAATAAAATTATCAAGTTGCCGTTTACCTACATTATCATCTCCGGTTATACGCATAACATAACGAGAGTCCTTCTGACATAGATCTGAGTTCATTGTAGTAAGCAATTGACGCATTTCCTCTGCTTCTTCAATATCGGTACAGAAGACTATTGTTTTAGTCATTCGCCCAATATCGTGCAGCATTTTGGTTATTCGCTTAGCCACCAACTCGCGGCGGGTAATAAAAGCAATATCACGGCCGTAGTCCTTTTGCTGATATAACTTCTGTTCTATTACCTTCTTGAAAATATCCTTCTCGTCTTCTTCTGGGGTGAAACCTTGAAGGTCAAGATCAATATATGAATTTGTTACACGATACGGCGCAAGAAATCCATCTTGAATACCTTGTACCAGAGAATATGTGTAGATTGGTTTTCCAAAATAGTCCAGATTATTAGCTCCGTTTTCAGCTTTGGGAGTAGCTGTCATTCCAATCTGTGTAGCAGATTTAAAGTACTCCAAAACCTTACGCCAAGCTGACTCATCTTTTGCTGATCCTCGATGGCACTCATCGACAATGATAAGATCAAAATATGTAGGCTGCACTTTTAAGAATGGATCTGGTGCTCCATCCTTACCGACCAGCTGGTGATAAAGTGCCATATAAACTTCAAACGCCGTGTCTATTTCTCCCTCTTTTACTTTACACATAAACTTCTTAAATGGCTTGAAGTCCTGGGTCATAGTTTGGTCAATGAGAATATTGCGATCGGCAAGATATAAGATTTTCTTCTTGGCACCTGATTTATGAAGTCGATGGATAATCTGGAACGCAGTATAAGTTTTTCCTGTACCAGTAGCCATGACAATCAAGACACGTTCCTTGCCTTTAGCAATTGCCTCTACTGTCCTATTTATTGCTATTCTCTGATAATAACGAGGTTCATGAGAATACGCATCAGAATAATAGGGAGTATCGACAATGTCCTGTTGTTCGAGTGTCAGTTTCTTATGGTTTAGTAGACGAATGTGGAGCTCATCAGGAGAAGGAAATTTATCAATGTCGAGAGAAGTTTCTACTCCGGTTAAACGGTCATGTTCTATGAAGCCTTCTCCATTAGAGCTATAAGCGAAAGGCAGGTCAAGAATCTCGGCATATTCTATTGCCTGCTGCATACCACCTCCAATGGGTTTACTTGCATCTTTCGCCTCTACAACTGCTATTGGTTGGTTATTATAGTCAAAGAGCAGATAGTCCGCTCGTTTCTTTGCCTTTCTATCGTGAACGTGGCCATCAAATATGACGCGACCGTCCGTAAAAGCATACTCCATACGGACATGTTTCTTATCCCAACCTTTGTCTTCAATTGCTGGGGTAATATAACGGTGCTTTATGTCTTCCTCTGTCAGGTTCTGATCTATCATAGCCAGTTTAATTATGCTTCCAATGAAGTTGTTTAAACTTATTTCGGGATGTTAATAATGCAGTAAAATAATTAAAATACAGCGTATCTTGGAACGATTACACTATATTATAGTTACCACACTCTAATATACCGTACCAATGCCAGAATACGCTGTACTTGACAAAGATACAATAAAATCTGAAATTATTCCCTATCTTTCGATAGCAAAAAGAGGTTTCACCTCCAAATTCGATCTTGTGGAGATTGTAAATGCGATACTCTACAAGCTCAAGAGCGGATGCCAGTGGCGCCTGCTGCCGATAGGACATCTTTTCAGCGGGGATATGCCAAGTTGGAACACAATCTTCCATCATTACCGCAAATGGTCTTTGAAGGAGGAATGGCAAAGTATATATTCCGGAATACTTGACAGATACAAGAGCCGGCATAATCTTTCCCTCTCCCATATTGACGGTTCCCATACACCGGCATATCGCGGAGGAGAAAAGGCTGAATATCAAGGAAGAAAGAAACGATGTACAACCAATGCACTTTTTCTTTCGGATAATCAGGGGATCCCCCTTGCCATGGCAGAGCCACAGCCAGGCAATCGTGCCGATCTTTTCGAGATAGAAGACAGGATAGATGAAATTGTCAGCCAGCTTTCCGCAGCAAATATTGCTGTTGACGGTCTCTTCTGCGACCTCGACGCGGGATTTGACGGAAAGGAGCTCAGAAGTGCCCTGATCTCCTACGGAATGATTCCCAACGTGTGTCCAAATCCCCGAAACGGAGGAGAATCCACGGAGGAATGGCTCTATGACGAAGAGATGTATAAGCATAGATGGAAAATCGAACGTACAAATGCCTGGATGGATGGGTTCAAAGCCGTTCTCACACGGTTTGACACCACAATATCCAGTTGGAAAGGATGGAACTTTCTCGCATTTATAGTTATTTTCCTTAAAAAATTTCACAAATCAAATTAGTTTAAACAACTTCAATAATACACTATTATCGGAAGATACAAAATTACTAAAAATTTTTGAATGTACGGTGCTGATTATCGGGATATTTCGTCCTAAACATCATTATTTTTTTGTAATTTTGCGTATAAGTTCATATGTCTTGATGGCTTTTTCCCTCTGACATTGAATACATACCATTCTAAATAATTGATTTAATGGCACTACCGATAAACGTTGAAGATCTGTTGAGGCAGAGAACTGTGGAATCCAATCGGATTGAGCTTAGACAGGGGTGGAATCCTGATAGGATCTACCGCTCTATCTGCGCGTTTGCAAATGTTTTGATAATAATCGGTGTGGATATGTTCTTGTCAGTGTAGAAGAAGTAACTGTAATTAAGAAGAATGCTATTAAAAGTAATGAATAAGAATCTTAACATACAGGTTGAGGAGGCTCTGAAGGCTTATTTGGCTTCGGGGGTGGAGGATCAGGTGGACTATCAGAAGTTCTACCTCTACTCTATCGTGACCCATTCTACGGCTATTGAGGGCTCTACTGTTACTGAGATTGAAAACCAACTTCTTTTCGATGAGGGCATTGCTGCAAAGGGGCGTTCACTGGCAGAGCAGAATAGGTTAACTAATGTATCAGATTGCGTATGACGGAGCAAGATATACTTCAATTGAGAGACTTGGCGGAAGCCGGGCAGGTGCAGTTCAAAGAACGAATCGTAAGCAAGGACGATAAGTATGAGATCGGATGCGAGATGGTTGCGTTCAGCAATTCTCGTGGCGGAAGGCTCATCATAGGCATTAATGATAAGTCCGGTGAGATCAAGGCGTTATCTTATAAGGAACTTCAGGAGACCACTAATCTTCTGACTAACATCGCATCTGAGAATGTTATTCCAAATGTATTGATTGAAGTTGAGAATACTCCAGTAACAGGAGGAGCTGTCGTTATTGCCACGATTCCGGAGGGTAAAAATAAGCCGTATCACGACAATAAGGGAGTAATATGGGTTAAGAATGGGGCTGACAAGCGTAAAGTGTTCGACAATTCGGAACTTGCTGAAATGATGAGTGAATGCGGGAATTTTGATCCTGATGAAGCAGCTGTGCCGAGTGCTACCCTTGACGACCTTGATGCCAAAACTCTCAAACTGTATTTGATTAGTAGGTTCGCACCTGTATTTAAGGGGAGACATATTGACGAGCTGAATATGAAGGATTATTCACTTGATCAGATGGCTGAGTTTGTCATTACAGGAACTACAATCGAAAGATTGTTGAAGAATCTGAGGTTCATTCGTCCGGATGGAAAACTGACGGTAGCAGCCATGCTACTTTTCGGTAAATATACTCAGCGATGGCTTCCGGTCATGACTGCTAAGTGCATCAGTTTCTTGGGCAACTCAGTAGGAGGCACACAGTTTCGCGACAAGATGCACGATATGGAGATCGAAGGCAACCTCCTTCATCAGTTCCGTACCATTATGAATTTCTTCACCCGCAATCTCCTTAAAGTACAGGTGGAAAAGGAATTCAATTCACTTGGTCAATTGGAAATTCCATACGAAAGTCTAATAGAGTATACGGTTAACGCCTTAGTCCACCGCTCCCTAAACATCAAGGCTCCAATACGCATCTTCATTTTTGACAATCGGGTTGAGATTCATAGCCCCGGAGCGCTACCGAATGGACTGACCGTAGAGGATATAAAGAATGGTACGTCAATGCCTCGCAATATGTTCCTGTTTACCAACGCCAACTACTTGCTCCCCTATACAGGTGCAGGCAGTGGTGTTCGTCGAGCCCTTGAATACGATCCGAACGCGATTTTCTCAAATGGCGTCGATCAACGGGAAATAACCCATTCCTCCAACGAGTTTGTCATTACTATTCCTCGCAAGAGTGAGCAAGTAACTAACCAAGGTAACTTAGTTACCGACCCAGTTCAGACAAAAACCGACCCAGTTAGCGACCAACCTATCGGGAATACCGACCCAGCTCAGGCAAAAACCGACCCAGTTAG
>JAIDPA010000287.1 GCA_029062985.1 Muribaculaceae bacterium | reverse complement strand
TTGAAATAGTTTTTATGGTCAAGATCCTTACTGATGATCTCATTATTCAGTTCAGAATGAGTTTCATCGGTATAGACATTGATGTAGAGGACGGGGAGCGTCCCCGAGACATTATTATCGGCGGGAACAGGAGCAGGAATCGGTTCACCTCCCACCGAAACAAGGAGCAAGGAGCTTGAGGCTTCCGGAGAATAAGTGAACGAGAAAGTTACGTCGCTGAGATTGTGTGCAACAAAATTCTTCCCTTTCTTTACTAATTGAATGGATGAGCTTTGCGTAATGTCGCAGACATTTCCACTTCCGAGATCCACTTTTTCCCAATTTTCTTCTTGAGAACCAAATTTGAATTTTCCGTCAATCTTGTCAAGATGAATGGTGTAATGGTCTCCTTCGCGTTTAAGTTTATACTCAGGTTGTGGTTGCCAATTATTTATCTCTCCTCTGAGATATATGTCAACATTATTATTTGGATCAACCGGGTCAGGAGAAGGTTGTGGGTTCTCAGTGGGTTTTACGTATTCGGGCAGAGGCATTGCAGGAGTAAGGTCACGTTCAGGTTCCGGATAAGACTGTGATTCATAATCTCCGAACTGAGTGGAGAGCCATACAATCTTCTTGGAAAGATGATTCTTGACAAAACTTGCTTTTCCCTCCATATCGGTATTATCAGCGACGGGCTGACCACCGTCCGGAGCAGGCTGATTTTCCCAGCGTTTCTTATCTGCCTGCGCAGCCGCCTTGACATGGGCAGCGAAAGCATCGATATCCTCAAACAGACCATCGAAGTTGTTGCTCATGAACCATTTCCAGGTCTCCTCAACCTTTCTGTTGAATTTTTCATTGCATCGCATTGAAGGAATCCAGGTGTTTCCGAAAGGACCGTGGTTATAGAAGAAATCATTAGTGGGAGCACGGAAAGCGTTTCCGCAATCCCAGAGAGGGGAGAAGTGCCATTTCTGATCATCGCCGTAATCACGGAAAAGATATGTAGACCCATGGTAAGCCTCATAATGAGATATAATTTCCTCAACGATATAGTATCGGGCGGCATCGTCAAGATCCATCATACTCCAGAGTCTGTCAGAATTATCTCCTACGGCATCGTTCATATCGGAGAACTGTTCCTGAATGAATCTCCGCTGGATGTCGGAATATTCCTCGGGGGTATCGAATGTGACCCTCAGCACATCCACAAACGGCACTTGGGTGTAGGTTTTCTCGGGCATTCTTATCTGGTTTTCCTCATCGTAGTTGTCAAGCTCGACGAGGTATCCTCCTGAAGCAAGGGTTCCGTCGGATTCATTGTCAGCGAGCTCCTTGATATTCACTCTTTCGGGTTCCACCCTTATTGACTCCGTAAGGAAATAAAGCCCTCTGTAATCTCCGTTGATGACCACTTCGACAGGCTGCATGGAGGGAGTCCAGGGGAGTCCGATGCGTTTTCCGAGATTGAACCCTGTGAAGTTTTTGAGATAACCGGTGTCGTCATCGGCATGTGCGAGAATAGCATAATGTTTGCTTTTAGACATACCGAGCATTGAAGTCTTCTTGTCAAGTTTCAGTTTGAAAGGCTTTTTAGAGAACCCTTTACGGGTCCAGTTGCCACGAGCTTTAATCTGCAGGGGGAGCATTTCCTGCTCCGAACCGAGATCAACCGCGCCAAGTTCCTTGAGCCATCCGCAGCTGTTAGTGTCAAGACGGTATTCTGCAAACTTGAAATAGTTTTTATGGTCAAGATCCTTACTGATGATCTCATTATTCAGTTCAGAATGAGTTTCATCGGTATAGACGTTGATGTAGAGAACAGGTAGTGAGCCTGACACACCATCAACTGTTGGCTGAGGGGTAGGTTGAGGAAGAGGATCCGGTTTAAGGTCAACATATAGAGTGGTCCGGGTATCTCCCGGAACATAAACTATGCTGAGGGTTACGTCAGTAAGGTCATGTGCAATTATATTTCCTCCCCCTTTTTTCAGTTCTGTCTTGGAATGGGGAGTAATTGTTACGTTTGCGCCGAAATCCACTGTCTTCCAGTCCTCGTTGGCGAGCTTAAATTCTCCGTCAAGCTTATCGAGATGGATCGAATAAATGTTACCTTCCCTGACCATTTGGTGCTGAGGGTTCGTTGCCCAGCCATTCAGGTCTCCTTTAATGAAAATATTAGGATATTCTTGAGCAGCTCCCGGAAGAGAAGCAGCTACAAGCAGAAAAGAAAAAATAAATTTTTTCATGCAATAGAGATTGTTGAGGTTACATTAAGCTGAATAAATAGCCCTTTATAATTATGCAAAATTAACAAAAAATAAAAATTCAGACAAAATTATGAATAACTAAAAACATAATTTTGTCTGAATGAAGTAAATTGTCCGGGGATTGTTTGGGTAAATGTTAGAGCAAAATAGTAAAAGCAGAGGAGACCGAAATAAAAATCCTAAAGATCTTAAAAGTCGAAATCTTCTTAGAAATGCTTTCTTTTAAGCAGGAGAGAATTAGTCACCACGCTCACACTGCTGAATGCCATTGCCGCTCCGGCAATCATTGGATTGAGTAGAAATCCGTTGAATGGATACAGGATTCCGGCGGCAATAGGGACTCCGATGATATTGTAAATGAAAGCCCAGAATAGATTCTGACGGATTGTGCGGACAGTACCCTTGGAAAGACGTATCGCAGGCGGGATTTTTGAAAGATCGGCGGAAACGATTGTCATCTGTGCCACTTCAATAGCGATATCACTTCCTGTGCCCATGGCTATGCTGAGGTCGGCAATTGCAAGGGCTGCGCTGTCGTTGATACCATCACCCACCATTGCCACCTTTTTCCCCTCTTTTTGAAGACGCTCTACAAATTCTGATTTCTGCTGCGGAAGCACATCAGCTATCACATGAGAAATTCCGGCCTTTCGCGCAATTGATTCAGCAGTGGAATTATTGTCGCCTGTCAGCATATACACCTCAATTCCCATCTTTTCCAATTCTTTTACCGCTCCCGGAGAAGAAGGCTTGAGAGGATCGGCAACCGCCGTCAGGGAAATTACGCCATCTTTGTCGGCAAACCATACGACTGAATTGGATTCCATTGTTTTTTTCTTCTCAGCCTCCAGAAGTTCTTGTGGAATCTCTATATTATTTTCTTGAAGCAATCTTCGGTTGCCGGCAAAATACTGCACTCCGTCAACTACGGCTGTCACTCCTTTGCCTGCAATATTATTGAAATCGCTCATTTCAACTGAGGGTTCGGATTCGAGGCTCGCAGTAATAGCTACGGCAAGGGGATGGTCAGACCTCCTTTCTATCGAGGCGAGTATTGCCGGAGCATTTTCAACCTGACGAATCATTTCGGATGAAGTCACCATAGGGCGCCCTACAGTCAGTGTCCCCGTCTTGTCAAGCACGATGGCATTAATTTTTGGAGCTGTCTCAAGAGATTCGGCATCCTTAATCAAAATTCCCATTTCTGCTCCTTTCCCTATCCCGACCATGATTGCCGTGGGTGTCGCCAGTCCAAGAGCGCATGGGCACGCAATAATAAGAACCGTGATTGCCGCAAGCAGACCATGAGAGAAGCCTGACTGAGAATCTAAAATCACCCATAGAATGAAAGCCAGTATGGAGATAGATATTATGACAGGGACAAATATTGCTGCTATTTTATCAACCAGTTGCTGCACAGGAGCCTTGCTTCCCTGTGCGTCCTGAACCATACGGATTATTTTTGACAAAAGTGTATCGTCTCCGGTCTTAAGAGCCCGATACTTTATAGAACCGTTTCCATTGATAGTGCCGGCAAAGACTTTATCTTCATGATTTTTTTCTACGGGTATAGGCTCGCCGCTGAGCATGGATTCATCAATATACGATGATCCTTCAATCACTATTCCGTCTGCTGCCACACGTTCTCCGGGACGAAGGAGGATGAGGTCATCCTTTCGGATTTTCTCAACAGGAATGTTTTCGGTTTTCCCGTCTTTGAGAATAATCGTAACATTTTTGGGGCGCAGACCCATGAGTTTACGGATTGCTGAAGTAGTATTCCCCTTGGCTTTGCTTTCGAGGAGACGTCCGAGGAGGATGAACGCCACAATTACCGCAGAGGCTTCAAAATAGACATGAGGATGTATTCCATGCCGAATCCACCATGAAGCAAAAAGCATGTTGGCAACGCTGAAAAGCCATGCGATTCCCGTGCTCAGAGCCACGAGTGTATCCATGGTTGCCGATTTATGACGCAATTGTTTCCAGGCGCCTATAAAGAACTGGCGCCCAAACCAGAAAACGACAGGCGTTGAGAGAAGGAACATTATAATGTTGGCGTAAGGCATGTTCATAAAAAACATGCCTATAATGACCACCGGGATAGAGAGAACCACGGCTGCAATCGTACGCGATTTTAAAGCGCGATAAGCTTTTTTCTGCTGTTCGGCAAGGTCAACCTTGCCTTGCTCGACGAGCAATTCATAACCTGCATCGGAAACGGCTTTAGCAAGCGTCTCCGGAGAGGTCAGATAGGAATCAAAACATATTGCTACCGAAGAATTTGCGAAGTTGACGGCAGCATTTTCAACTCCGGGAGTGTTATTCAGGGTTTTTTCCACTCTTGCAGCACATGCGGCACAAGCCATGCCTGAGACCGGATAGTTTGCCTTTATCTTTTTTGACATGAGGTTCAGATTAGAAATGAAGTGAAAAAAGAGAAGAGGGTATGAATAAAACGCAAAATTTATTGAAAGCGTATGATGATTCAGAAGTTATTATTTTGTAATTTTGCGGATAGTAGATATTAAGTTTCCGCGAGCGGAATCTAAACTATATTAATAAAATCATGGATAAGATAAGATTTGTTGATTTAGATAAAGACTGCAAGGAAATTGCTGAAATTTATAACGGATATATCGAAGACTCTACTGCTACTTTTGATACGTCAGCTTTGAGCGAAGAGGATATGAGGGAAAAGCTAAGTAAGATAACGGAGACTTATCCCTGTTTCGTCAGTGAGAAAAACGGTAAAGTGACAGGTTATTGCTATGCGCACAGCTGGAAAAGTAAGGCGGCTTACTTCCCAACGGTAGAGAGTACGATATATCTCAGGGAGGAAACGCAGGGACGCGGATTAGGAAGACGTTTAATGGAGAATTTGATAGAAGAATGCCGGAAGAGAGGATTCAGGAATATGATTGCTTGTGTTACGGCTGAAAATGACGGCTCTTGCATATTTCATGAAAAACTGGGTTTCCGACAAGTATCATTTTTCTCACATGTCGGAGAAAAATTCGGGAGACTTCTGGATGTTGCAGATTTTGAACTGAAATTATGAAGATTAGAAATGGAGCCAGAAGATAAAATAAGAGAAATTGCAGGGGATGAATCGAAGTCATTCGATGAAAGAATCGACGGAATTTTCGAGATTCTGGACAATGCCGTTATAGAGAATGAAACTGAGGAATCTGATCTGAAAATATTCTCTATCAGGATATTGATTGAGATGCTTGAGAAAGAGGGTGGGATAATAAGTCATTCTCTGGAAATGCTTCAGCTTTATGTCATGCTTGCAGAGGAATATGTCGAAAGGGCGGAATACAGACCGTTGCGAGAACTGGCAGCTAAAGTGCTTGACCTCATAAGGCTTTATGAGGATAAATGGGAGGAAGCAAACTCTGTGTTGCCTCGGATGATAGATGCAGTGGGAGAATCGGTCTATAATCATGCTCTTTATAATCTTCTGTTGGTGTATCTTCATATCGCTTTTAAGACCGGACATCTTGACGAGGAACTGAGTGGAAGAGTGCGTAAACTGTTAAAATTGCAGATCCTCCTTGATGATACCAGATGGGGCGACCATTATTTCTCACAAGAATTTAAAAAAGCGCTGTCTGAAGTCTTGAGCTCGGAAGAGATGCTGAAAATCATTCTTTATCCGCGTCTGGGACATCTCCGCCGAGATCCTGTGGAGTTTACCCGGAAATGGGAAGAAATATATTATGATGTGGAAGAGAAACTTGACTATAGATTTGCAAACGCTCCCAGAGGTCATGGTTTCTGCTTCCTCTATTGGAATGCGAAGCATGATCTTCTGAAGGACGAATATGGGATTGACTGGAAATCACCTTCTCTGATGAATCCGCGCGTAAAGTTTGACTAAAGTGATTGCCTGAATCTTCGAGCCGTGAGTCTCGGGTCTTTAGCCCGGATTACCTGAGAAATAAATCTTTAGCCTGGTGAAACAGCTGAAAATAGCGCTTCATATTATCAAGCTGCCACCATTTGCAGATGTCGACAGGGTTATGGTCAAGATTATAAATCTTGGCATTCTCCATCGACAGTATGAATGGAGAATGAGAGGAGATAAGAAACTGGCAGTTGCCGTATCTGGCAAGATATTGTATTATATCTGCCAGTTTCATCTGAAATTCACATGACATACTGTTTTCAGGCTCATCAAGAAGATAAAGACCCGGTTTTTCCAGAAGTTCGGACAATTTCATGAGAGCGGTTTCTCCATTACTGAATCCACGTTCCATTTTGCCGACAGTCTTTAGCAGGAGCTTATTGAATGAACTGCCGCGATTGCGTGTCGAATTTCTCGCTTTCCTTATTTCTACTCCTCGTTTAAAATTCTCAACATTATATCCCGTCTCAAAATTCAGATGGGTAGGAAGTTCTTCGGGACATACATACTCATCCATCAGGAAACGGCTTTTCTGCAGTTTTCTGTCGTTATCAAGCCGTAGTTCCTGCATTGAGTGGAAAATGTCATCACTTGTGAGAACAGTGGTGATTTGAGATATATCATATTTCTCCTGTTTGCGACGCTTTGAAGAGATAGTCTCGCCGGCAAGAGAAGGATTTGCCTTATACTGACACCTCTTTACGTATTCGTCAAAATATGGACTCGAATTGAACATTGACATCCGCTCGGCACGCAATTTCTCACTGATTACATTTATTATTGTGGATTTTCCCGAACCGTTTCCTCCATATAGAATAGTTATAGGTTCGAAATCAATCGACCATAACGACATTTCAGACGTCAGATGAAAAGGATAAGTATGTTCGTCATAAAACGATCCTTTCGGATCATCGAAATAGAGATTATCGTTTTCGAGATCCGGAAATAAGAATTTTTCGAGATAGAGCATAGCGTTATAGCGTTGAATATTGTTTGATTATTAGTTTTTATCTTTGATGAAACCGACAATCATTTCTAATACTTCAGGTGATATAGTCTCATTTATTGCTCCATATTCAGAGATTTCCCCGGAAGAACAATGTTGCAACAGATGATTCAGACCCTCCATAGGTCTGACTTCAACGTTTTTCACATAGTCGGCAAATGCTTTGAGGTTAGTGTCGGGATTTACCTGAACATCTTTTCTGCCGTTTATTGCCAGAACCGGACAATCAATCTTTTTAAGATTGTCGGTCGGGTCCAAGCTTACAAGACTGTCAAAATAGTCATTTCGTGAAGAATTGTTACGCTTCACTGATTCGAGCACTGACGCAGGGATATCCTGCGAATATTCCCGGCATATCATATCGACGTCAATAGGCTCTCTTTTGCCTGCTTTGTATTGCTCGCTGATCATGCTGAACAAAGTGTTGATCAGTCTGACAGATGCATCTTTCTGTTCCCCGGTTATTCCTAAGCGGTCAAGATGATGTATGTTCTGTTCGATTAAAGTATTTTTCGCGGGCGTGACCATACCGGCAAGTGAAATAATAAAATCGGGCTTAAGATTTCCTTCAGAGATCACGGCAAGTGTTCCTCCTTCTGAATGACCCAAAATACCGGCTTTGCTAAAATTTGGAAAACTTTTGACAAACTGGAAAGCATTTTCCAGATCTGTCTGGAAAGATTTGATTGACGCTGCCGAATAATCTCCTTCCGAGGCAGCTGTTCCTCTGTCATCATATCTGAAAGAGGCAATGCCGTTTCTTGCAAGATAGTCAGCAATGACTGCAAAAGGACGGTGTTCAAAAATCTCTTCATCCCTGTTTTGCGGACCACTCCCCGTAGCCATGACGACAACCGGAACCAGACTGCTCATTTCCGGGTGAGGGAGCGTCAATGTGCCGTAAAGACGAATGCCATTCTCGGAAATGAAAAAAGTATCCTTTTCAATATAAGGGAAAGGTGGTTGAGGAGTTTGCGGACGCCGTTCTTCCAATGATAGTTCCGGAGTTAGCGTTAAAGGAATCTGAAACCCTCTCTGAGAGAATTTCCCAATAATGCTGTCATCTGAAATGACACCGGAGAAAGCCGCTCCGATTCTCTTGCATTCAAGGTTTATGCTATCGGCAGATACAAAAAGAATTTCGAGAGGAAGCCCTTTGACATTTTGTAGCGGAGAATCAAGGGTCGCTTCCTGAATTCCGTTATCATTTTCGTTAAAATTGAAAACAAGCGGGAGAGTCTGCTGCATGATTCGCAGTTCGCCTCTCCATTTGCCTGACAAGGCATGGATATTTGAAGAAAAGAGAGACAGAAATATTGTCAGAATTGATAATGCAAAGCGTGATTTCATGTCGGAATAATTTGAATTATTTATAACTGAAGACGAAATTACAAAAAATAATCATAAAATGATAGTATTCGCAACATATTTTATAGTGTTGAGACTTTCTATTATGTAATTTTGCAACTGAAAAAACAAACCTACGGATATGAGAATAAGACTTTTCTTATTATTAACTGTCGCATTGCTATTATCTAATCTATCCGCAGAATCTAAAGGGCTGTTCCATTTGGTTATTAAAGATTATGTCGATTATTGATAATGGGAAGCTGCGATTCTGACGCTTTCTGCTACGCGATTTCGGAATTCTGGCGGAGCAATTACTTCGGCATGTCCTCCGTAGCCGAGAATAAGGCGTTCCAGCTCGTTGTTAATTACAACTTTGAGTGAGATCTGAATACTTCCGTCGCGGAAACGTTGTTCCACTTTCTGCGATTTATGAAAAGGTTTAGACTCAACGTATGGAGCCTGCTGACGGTCAATTTTTATTACCACCCGTCGGGCTTTATCACTGATTTGTTTGGTAACGCCTATTGTGTCATCAAAAAAATGTTCCGGATCGAAATCAACACATTTTCTGAACGGATGTTTTTTGTCAATCTCCACTGAATGAATACGGTCAAGGGCAAAAATGTTGACCTGTGGAGCGCGATTTGTGGATTTTTCTCCTATTAGAAACCATCGGTTGCGGTATTCCTTAAGTAAATAGGGATATACTGTTATTGTCTCTGCCTGTCGCGCCTTAAACGATTGGTAGGTGATGATGATTGTCTGCTTCTTGCGAACTGCCTCATAAATACTCCCTATAAACCCGGCACCCTTATATCCCGGCACATGTTCCATATCCATGGCAGGCTCTTTTGAGCCCGTATGACGCGAAATCTGTTCGTTTAGCTTGCTTATGGTCTCAATCGAGGAAGCCAGCTGAGGAAACCCTTGCAGCTGCCGGAGTATGTCGAGAGCAGAATTCAGGGCATCCAGTCCCTCATCATTTAAAGGAAGATGGGTGATACTGTAGTCAGGGTCTTCATATTCATAATATTTATTTTCTCTGACCACGATAGGAGCATTATAACCTAAACGGTCACTGCGCATCAGAGCCAAGTCATTCTGAAACGTGCGCCTGCTCACCGGGTTGATACGTCCTTCAAATTCAGCAAGAGCGTCGGTGCAGGCATCGATAAGGTCGTTGATGGTCCAGCGTCTGTAGTGATTCTGAAGGCATTTGTCTATTGTCGAAATCCGTATAAGAGTAGAGCGATTAAGAGGCATAGAGAAGTTTTTTGTGCAAAAATAATATTCTTTTTCATAGTGCGCAAATTAATTGCGCATACCGGATTCAACTTTGCACAAAAATTGGAAAAAGAATGATAATTAAAGGTAAAACTACTTCGGCTGAAATTTTCACTGACAACATTGAGACAGCAGCATTAGATTGGATAACTGCTCTTTGCGACCATCCGGCGATGGAGGGAATTCCGGTGGTGCAGATGCCCGATGTGCACGCAGGAACGAATTGCAATGTAGGCACAGCTTATCCTATCGGTCATTATGCCAACCCGGATCATCTGGGAGTCGATATAGGTTGCACGATTTCGATGCATAAACTTTCTTCTGTCGTCAGACATGAAGATTTCCCGCTGGTTGACTATCGGATACGTGAGGTAATCCCTACAGGAAAGAATATTTGCGTCAGGAACTCTCTTAATGAAAAGGAGCTTTTCAAGTTTCTGAATTCTCAATATCTCAAAGCGCGTTCTTGCGCTCCGGAATTTATCAATCAATCCTCGCGCATAGATGCACGTTTTATTTCAGATTTCTGTCGTCGCATAAAGCTTCAGGAGGGAATTTTCTATAAGAGCCTTGGCTCACTTGGCGGAGGCAACCACTTTATTGAGTATGGAGAAGATTCAGATTCCGGAGAAGGATGGCTGACCATACATAGCGGTTCAAGAAATCTTGGGATGAAAGTTGCTAATTATTGGCATAACATTGCGCAGAACCCTAAAAGGGCTGACCATATAGGATTTCTTTGGGGTGATGCACTTTGCGGGTATCTTTCTGATATGATTTTAGCGCAGGCTTATGCGGTTTATAATCATCATATCATGCGCGATCGTATATTTTCAATTCTCCGCAAATTTTGTAAGATAAAATGCTGCGATTCAATCTTCACAACTCATAACTACGTCTCTCTTACGGAAAACGAACCAATTCTGCGTAAAGGGGCTATTGATGCCTCAGAGGGTAGGAGAGTGGCAATTCCGTTTAATATGCGCGACGGGATAGCTATTGGCATTGGGAAAGGTAATTCACGATGGTTAAATACGGCACCTCATGGAGCAGGAAGAATCATGAGTCGCAGTCAGGCAAGAAAACAAATATCTGTAAACAGTTTCGTGAAGTCAATGTCAGGCATATTCTCAACTTCTGTCGGTGAAGGAACGGTTGATGAATCACCAATGGCTTATAAACCTACTCAAGAGATTATAGAACTTATTAAACCTACCGTTGAGGTGATTGCCATGGTTATGCCTCGCCTGAACATTAAAGACAGAGGAGAATGAAACAATATATAAAGATTACTGCCGGACGCGGACCCGTAGAATGTGCCCGGGTAGTTACGCTGCTGGCTAAAGAAATTATCAAGCAACAGCCATCATTGAAAATTGTAGAAAGCGAACCGCATAACCATGCGGATGGATGTTACATGTCGCTTACTCTTTCTTCTGATGAAAAGTTACCTCCGTCTGTAATCAAGGAGTGGGAGGGAACAGTGTTGTGGCGTTCCACCAGAAATCCCTATCGACCGACTCATAAAAGGAGTAATTGGTTCGTAGGCGTTAGTTTCTTCAATGAAGTTGAATTGCCTGTCATTAATGAGAGTGATATTAAATATGAGACCTGTCGCGCAGGTGGAAATGGCGGGCAGAACGTAAATAAAGTTGAGAGCGCTGTCAGGGCTATTCATACTCCTTCCGGACTTTCCGCAAAATGCTCTGATGAACGCTCACAGGCACAAAATAAATCCGGAGCGCGAGAGAGATTGCTTCTGAAACTACGACTTCAGAATGAGAAGATTATTGCAGATTCCATTAATCAGCAATGGACTGTCCATGATTCCCTTGAACGTGGCAATCCAGTAAAGAAATTCACAGGGCCTCTATAATTTAAAGGTCCTGCGGATTTCTTTATCTGATTTTTACTGTTTAGTTTTGATATGAAGAGGAATATAGGGCATTGAATGCCATTTCAAGTCTTGGAACGGCATCTGAAAAATGATTGCCCGGAACGCTTCTGAACACAACCTTTATTCCGGCAGATTTTAAAAGAGAAACAATTGTGTCTGTGTTTACTCCAACTGTATTAAACTCCCTGACGTTTGATTTCGATTCTTTATCTCCAAGCAGGAAAAATCCCATCCCCGATTTAGGTGGTATCTTTATCTTCTCCATCCAATTAATAAACCCTTCATACCAGAAAGAACCGGAAAGGGATGCAATGCTTCTGAATGTGTCGCATTCCATCCATTGCCAAAGGGCAAACAGTCCTGACATAGACACTCCGACAAGGTTTCGCTCCGGATTATCGGCTATATGGAGTGAATTTTCAATTACGGGAATGACATTTTCCTGAAGCAATTTCAGAAACTCAGGTGATTCTCCCTTAAAGTCGGGGTCACCTTTCGGAACCCCGGGTGCCTCCCATGGACTAAACACATTCTGCCAGTCCATTCCTGTTATCACAACAATAGTCGCTCCGTATTTTTCAGCTGCTGATTCAATCCAATCGTTGAGAATATCCATTGGATAAAGGATGTAGGCGATTTTACTATTGCTGACCGGTGTGCTGCAAAGACAGGTAAGATCACCAATTTTAATTGTCTTTTTCATAATATTTCATCATATCTGGTATCTGCTCTAAAATTTTTCCGCCGACTATTCCAGGTGGTATTCCGGATGGCGCTTAAACCAAGCAATTGCGTATGTACATGTAGCAGCTATTTTATTACCTTCTGCCAAGATTTTGTCTGCTGCGAGTTTAACCAGCTTACCTGCGATTCCTTCTCCTCGAAGTGAAGGGTCAACGTATGTATGGTTGATTGTTGATACCCCGTTTTTTGTAGGGAAGGTAACTTCTGCTATAACATTCCCCTCAGGGTCAGTAGCGTAAATTCGATCTTTTTCTGTTATAAAATTCATAGTATTCTAATTAAATTAAAGTTTGACACTATCAGCTTAAAGTCAAAACTCAAGATTAAGTTTGAATAGTCTATTATATTAACACTTAAAGTGGATAAGCAGTTGAGAATATGCAAACGAATTAGTTAGCATAATATGAATCATTGGCAATAGCAGCCGGGAAGTGAGTCAAGAATATTGCTGAAGGCAACCGCGAATATGCAAAGACCATATTCACCGATGATGCAAGGTATGTTTTAAGGTTAGTAAAACTAATCTTTGCTATACGAATTAGGTGCAATGGTTACACCGGACTGCGCTTCTGTGACGTGTCAAATCTCACATACGGAGATATTGATAGCGAGAGCATGGTGATGAGGTTCAACCAGAAAAATCTGTCCCGATGGGTAAGCCTCGCAAGGATAAAGAAGAAAATAACGTGGCACTGCTCGCGCCACAGTTTTGCCGTGAATCTTCTCAATGCCGGAACAGATATAAAGACCGTATCATCGCTGTTGGGACATGCGAGCATAAAGATGACTGAGAAATATCTTCACGTCATAGATTCAAGGAAGCAGAAGGCGATAAACAAACTTGGCAGGATTACGTTTGATATTGAAGACAATTGACAATGCAAACTTGTGGGAATGAGAATAAAGCATTATCTTTGCATCATAATTCATAGTCATAATGTTTCATTTTTGACGTGGATTTAGTGGTCGGACATCGGGAGGGATACCCGATGTCCTTTTCCCCTCCATCAATGCAAGGCACTGCGAATTGGCTCAACCATTACCCAAACGGGGTCGAATTCGACCCAGATATAAACAAGTACATATTCCTTAAAACTCTATATTGAAATAATTTATGGCTAAGATAACTGTTAAGGACACTGAAGTCAATATTGTCAAAGTCAACGGTGAGGAATTTATCTGTCTAACAGATATGCTGCGTGCCAAGGACGGTGATTTCTTTATCACTGACTGGCTACGCAACAGGAATACCCTTGAGTTCATAGGAATATGGGAAAAGGTGTATAATCCCAATTTTAATTATGGCGAATTCGCCATAATTAAAAACCAAGCGGGTTTAAACAGTTTCAAAATCAGTGTCAAGGAATTCGTGGCAAAAACAAATGCCATATCTCTTCAGGCAAAGGCAGGACGCTATGGCGGTACATATGCCCACAAGGACATTGCCTTTGAATTTGCCATGTGGATAAGTCCTGAATTCAAGGTCTATATCGTCAAGGAATTTCAAAGGCTCAAGGAGGAGGAACAGAAACAGCTCGGTTGGTCTGCCAAACGTGAGCTGTCAAAAATCAACTACCGTATCCACACAGACGC
>JAIDPA010000286.1 GCA_029062985.1 Muribaculaceae bacterium | reverse complement strand
CATACATCAGAGAGGCATCCTTTTCATTAGCCCCTCCTATGATTGAACCTATCTTCACTGCAGCGCCCAGTAATGAGCCGGTCTTCCCTTCTATCATCTCAAGATAGGAATCAAGAGAGATATTAGGCGCCTGCTCGAAATCCATATCCATTCTTTGCCCTTCATAGACTCGTAGAGCCATATCATTGAAAGTGTCAAGCACACTCCTCAACACTGCGTCCGGCACTTCTGACACATACTTAGTCGCGAGGGTAAGCATAGTGTCGCCTGAAAGAATAGCTGTGTTCTCATCATATTTTTTATGCACTGTCGGACGTCCGCGACGCATGTCTGACTTATCCATAACGTCATCATGAAGAAGTGTGAAATTATGGAATGTCTCAATTCCGAGGGCAGCCTTCATTGCCGGTTGCCAGTCGCCTCCAAAAGCTTCCGCCCCCATAAGCGTCAGCACGGGACGTATTCTCTTCCCTCCTGCTGAAAGGGCATAGCTGATTGGTTCATAAAGAGAGGCGATGGATCCTCCGGGATATTCTATTTTTCGGAGTGCAGATTCTACATCTGCTGAATATTCGGCTATTGTCTTCATAATTATGATGTGTGATAAATATTTAATAGAAATAAGAGGTCGTTATTCAGAGAATGCTTTATAAATTTCCTCCGACAGATCATGCCCTTGGTCAACTTGCAGAGCTGTCTTAAAACCTTTGAGGAATCGCGTATAAGTAATTGTATCATCCGCACAGGCTCTCCGGAATTCAGCAATCTCTTCCCTTACCCGACCGACAGTCTTCCGATTTTCCCTGATCTGGCTTACGTATTCAAGACCTAACTGATAGCCCAACTGCTGGGGCACACTCTTTCCTGCCTGCACATAAATTTTCATCTTATCAGGGAGGGGAAGAGAAGAGGAATATTCATCGAAAGAAGTGGAATAAACAATCAGAGAGGAGTCGTTATAATGAGAGTAGGCATAAGCAGCCGCGACGTTCAGGCTATCAAGCGTAATACCATTTGCTCTGCCCAAAGTGGCGTCAATCACAAACCGCGCCACTGAATCAGGGGTTGCATTTTTCATTACATACCCCACTTTCTCAGTATCGCTTTTTCGATTAAAATCTTTAGGAAATCCCCCGGTCTGCGATTCTGTTTTTTTGCCACAGGATGAAATACCTCCTGTAAGCGCCAGAAGTATGACCCCGGTGGTGATTATTTTACATGCTTTCATGACATTATAATTTAATGCCGTCCGTAAGAAATCATCAATACAGCCTGAAAGCAGTTGACATTGCATAGCTGTATTGACCTGACTTTATGCGGAGGTAAATTTTTCACAAAATTACAAAAAAATTGCGTAATCCTATTGCCAAATGAAATAAAAGTATTAACTTCGCAGTGTGAAAAATCGCAAGGAGTGATGCTCGAGTGGCTGAAGAGGCACGCCTGCGGGAGTTTGACAGTTAGATGGGCGAAAAATTTTTTAAATAATTGGCACTGAAAATTTTGCAGTGTCATTTTTTATT
>JAIDPA010000285.1 GCA_029062985.1 Muribaculaceae bacterium | reverse complement strand
GCTCATTAGGGATAATAAATATTCAGAAAGGGGATGAAGTGTTGTGAGATAAGATTTTTTTTTGTAAATTTGCAGCGCTTTTGAGCAAACCCGTGTGATGGGAAATCTGTTGCCTCGTTCTTAAAAGAGAGCAGGCGGCTTCCAAAGGCGATATGCCCGGAGCGTAAAACTTATTTTGAGTAACACAACAAGAAATGAAAAAATTTGAACTTAGCGCAGAGCCTCGTATGGAGCTCGGCAAAAAGTCTGTAAAGGCTTTGCGTGCAGAAGGTAAAATCCCTGCAGTGCTTAATGGTGGTAAACTTGTAGATCTTCCATACGAAGGTCCTCTCAAAGATGGTGAGAAGGTCGTAGATGTAGATGGCAAACGAGGCTTGATCACTACAGATATCGTAGTAAAGGCTGAAGATGTGCGCAAGCTTGTTTATTCACCTGATATCTTCGAAATCGATCTTGATATAAATGGTGACAAACGTAAGGCTGTAATGAAGGAACTACAGTTCCAGCCTGTAAAGGATACATTGCTTCACATTGACTTCCTTGAAGTAGGTCCTGAGAAACCTATCATCATGGAAGTTCCTGTTCAGATTGAAGGTCATGCTGAAGGTGTGAAAGCCGGTGGTAAGCTGACTCTTTCACTTCGTAAACTTAAGGTTAAAGCTATCTATGACCAGATTCCGGATCGTCTGATCGTAAATGTTGATAATCTGGGTCTTGGCAAGAGTCTTGCTGTAGGCGATCTTCATTTTGAAGGTCTTGAACTGATGAATGCAAAAAATGCAGTTGTTTGTGCAGTTCAGCTCACTCGTGCTGCTCGTGGAGCTGCTGCAAATGCTGCCAAAGGATAATATTTGTATTTGAAAAATTAAGAAGGTCTTCGATTTTAATCGAAGACCTTCTTTTTACAAAGCATAGAGCACGTTTATTATTTCATGCGTTTCAATATATTATAGGAGGGAAGAACACCCAATTCTCCGGCTTTCGATAAGTCGGCAAATGCTTGGGCTTTATTCCCTGATCTAAGGTAAGCCAGGCCTCGATTGAAGTATGCCTGCCCGAATTCCGGATCAGTCTTGATTGCTTCTGAATAACATTGAATTGCTGACGTAAAATCTCCCAGGGAATAATATATGAATCCCTTATTAAACCAAGCGAATACTAATCGTGGATTGAGCGATAGAGCAGTGTCGTAATCGCTGATTATCTCCTGAATGGAGGCATATTGAGCTCTTCTGTTGAGATAGTCATCTGTCTTGATGTCATCCTTTGTTGAGGAATTTGAAAGTTGAGCGTATCTCGCAAAAGCGCGAGCCATATAAGCAATGGTAAACCGCTCGTCAATCTGAATAGCCTTATTAAGTTTTTCGATAGCTTCAGGATAGTTTTTAAGTATGGAATAAGTCACACCAAGAGCGAGATAATCCACCGGACGTTCTTTCCCGGAAGCGATGAATCGTTCAAGATCAGAAGCATAAGAGAATAATTCCTCGGTTAAAGAATTATCATAGGTTGATGGGATTCCCGGATTTAAATAGAACTGACGGTTGATGAAATGTTGCTGATTAAGATCATCCAGTTCTCTGAAATAGTTAGAGACAGAGCGTAAGGTAATGGGACCCGGGAAGAAAGAAAAGGCATAAAGAGGCTCAGGTTCGACCTGTACGTTACGATCTTGAACCCTTCCTTTAATTTTTTCATTATAGGAGAGCTGAGTCTCAACCGCGTCTGAAACAGTCACGAGGCGATTAAATTTTTCCATAACTTCAATCTCAGACTCTTCCGTATTAACATCGCGGGCTTTGGCATCTTTCGATTCTGCAGCAGCAATTGTCGGGCGATCAAGAGGATTCTTTTCAGGGTTCGCTACATATTTTCTGACCAGTTCATCTGCATGATGAACGAGCTGCATAGCTTGTCTCATGTCGCCGGCTTGTCTGTTGACTTCTGCCATAGCATAATAAACGGGATAAAATTTGGGATACTTCCGGGCAATAGCCTTAAAATCATCAAGAGCTTCTCTATTTTTTTGCTCCTCCATTCTGATCAACCCACGGTTATAAAGAGCATGAAAATTCGCAGGGTCTAATGAGAGCACGCTTGACAGATCGGATTCAGCTCTTGAAAGGTCCTTCACTTCGTATCTAAGGAGTGCTCTGTTAAAGAGGGCAGAAGTGTTATCCGGTTCGAGCTCCAAGGCATAATTGTAATCGCTCATCGCCCCAAAATAGTCATCTGAATTATATCTTATAAAAGCACGGTTGACATAAAGGTCTGCCACCTCAGGACGGAGCCGGATAGCCGCATCCATATTAATTCCAGCCTCCTCCCAATCTTTACGTTTCCAAGCAATTTCAGCTTTCATAAGATAGGGATTGATAAGACTTTTGGAGATATTGATAGCTCTGTCAAGATCTTCAATAGCAGAAGCCGTGTCGCCTCGCTCAATATTCAGCCTACCGCGAGCCGCAAATCCTTCTTCAAATTTCGGATACTGGCGGAGAAGGACTTTAAATGTTGAATCAGCTTCATTATATTTTTTTAATTCTGTCTGCGCCACTGCCTTATAAAAAAGGAAGTACTTATCGACAGGATTATTTTTCAGGCCCACATTATAATCAATAATCGCGAGAGAATCATTCCCGAGACATTGATTAGCAAATCCCCTGACTTTATAAGCCTCCGTCTTAAATTTATTTCTTTCCAAAGCAGAAGTGCAATCATCAATTGCTCCGCTAAAATCATCCAGACTAAGTTTGGCTACAGCTCTGAAAAAATAAGGGTCTGAAAGATAGGGTTTGGCTTTAATTGCTTGATTAAAATAATGAATGGCGAGCATGTAGTCATCCATCGACAGAACATTTCTGCCGATATTCATTACTTGCTCTGCATTCACCTGCGAATAGACCGGGATAACTGCTGTCCAAAGAGATGCGATTAAAGCGAATTTGCGCAAATTCTTTTTTCTACTTGAAAGTCCATAAATTTTCATAACAGTGCAAAATTAGCAAAAAATATTTAGGTATATTATTAAGTGACCGGCTAAAACATTAAAACAAACTTAAAACATGCTATTAAAAGTTTAAGAAACAATAAAAGAAAAAAATTAGGAGAGAGAATTGCATTATAATTAAAATATTTTTACTAATTTTGCACGAATCAATCCGCAGGCTCCCCTTTGTAAGGGAGAATCGGATAGAAATACCTAAACAAAAGATTAAATGATAAAAATTACTTTTCCGGACGGCAGTGTCAGAGAATATGAATCAGGCATTACACCGTTCCAGATTGCAGAGAGTATCAGCCCTCGTTTCGCTGCCGACGTCCTTGCAGCTAAGGTGAACGGTCAGGACTGTAATATATAAAAATCGATAAACGAAGATGCTTCGATAGAACTGTTTAAATGGGATTCTGAAGAAGGTAAGCATGCTTTCTGGCATTCTT
>JAIDPA010000284.1 GCA_029062985.1 Muribaculaceae bacterium | reverse complement strand
GACTGTATCAGGTCAGCTTGAAGGTGAACTTGGAGCAACCGCTCTCGGACTAATCTATACATTTGGTCCGACTTTCCGTGCTGAGAATTCAAACACCCCCCGTCATCTTTCAGAGTTCTGGATGATTGAGCCGGAAATGGCTTTCTATGAAATAGCCGACAATATGGATCTTGCAGAGGAATTTATCAAATATTGCATAAATTATGCTCTTGAGCATTGTGCCGACGATATCAAATTCCTCAATGACCATTTTGACAAAGAACTGATTTCGCGCCTGAATTTCGTTGTTGAAAATGATTTCGTCCGTCTTCCCTATACCGAGGGAATAAAGATTCTTGAGGAAAGCGGCAAGAAGTTTGAGTTCCCTGTTTATTGGGGTGTGGATCTCGCTTCAGAACATGAGAGGTATCTTGTGGAAGAACATTTCAAGAAGCCCGTCATACTCACTGACTATCCAAAGGAAATAAAGGCATTCTATATGAAGCTTAACGATGATGGAAAGACAGTGCGTGCGATGGATGTGCTTTTCCCAAAAATCGGAGAGATAATCGGAGGCAGCCAAAGGGAGGAGAATTATGAGAAACTGAAGGGTCGTATTGAGGAATTAGGACTGACCGGCATGGATTGGTATCTGGATACCCGAAAGTACGGGACGGTGCCTCACAGCGGATTCGGTCTCGGATTCGAGCGCCTCGTCCTGTTTGTTACCGGTATGCAGAACATACGCGATGTCATTCCTTTCCCGCGCTATCCGAATAACTGCGAATATTGATAACGTGAGCCTTTTTCCTACAAAAAGACATTTCGGCGCCATGGCGGTTTTTATCGCCATGGCGTTGTCATGGCTTTCCGCATTTCCTCTGAGCCGGACTACAAATGAATTTTTCGACCCCGAGGCAGCTATGTCTGATTCGCTGACGGTCAGCCTTATAACTTGCTATCCCGGACCGGAAGTGTATGAGCTTTACGGACATGAGGCGATAAGAGTCAGAGGGGAAGGTCGGGATTCGGTCTGGAATTACGGCATTTTTGATTTCAGGGCGCCGAATTTTGTCTATCGGTTTGTGAAAGGAGAGACGGATTATATCTGTGCCGGCTATCCTTTTGCATGGTTTTTACCCGAATATGCAGAGAGAGGTTCAAAAGTTGTGGAGCAGGACCTAAATATGACTCAGGCAGAGGCTCATAAGCTTCTGGCAATGCTTCAGAGGGAATCATTGCCCGAGAACAGGACCTACAGATATAATTATGTCAAGGATAATTGTGCGACAAGAATCCTTGACAGACTGGAACAATCCCTTTCATCTCCCGTCATATATCCGGATTCCATCAATTACGGAACATTCCGGAATGAAATGCGGAGCTATAATAAGGATTATCCCTGGTATCAGTTTGGCATCGATATTGCCCTTGGTTCCGGCATTGACTATCCTCTTTCTTCACGCGAGGAGATGTTTGTGCCGGTCGAGATGATGAAAAAGACGGCAGATGCGAAGCTCCTTGACGGACGTCCGATGGTCAGGGAGACTCGTGTGCTGATAGAGGGCGTTCCGGATGCCACCCTTGGTCCGGGTTCACCTTGGCTGACACCCCTTGTGATAAGCTGGGTGGTGGCAATTTTATTGCTTACCGTCTGCCTGATTGACATCAAAAGGGGAAAACTCACAAGATGGGTATTTGTCGTATGGTTTTCCTTGCTTGGAATATCCGGGACAGTGGTATGGTTTCTTGTGTTTATCTCTACCCATGAGGCAACTTCTCCCAACACATTGCTTCTTTGGCTTTCACCCGTTCAGCTGCTGACGGCAGCTGTCATTGGAATGAGGCGGCTCAAAAATGCAGCTATCGCTTTATCATGGTATAATATAGTGGCATTGATTTCTACATTAGTGATTTGGCCCTTCCAGAAGCAAAGCGGCAATCCGGCTTTTTTCCCTCTCATAGGCATTACTCTCCTGATGGCAGTCACATACGTGATTGTGACTTCGCGGGAAAAGATGGTTTCACGAGAAAGGAGCCAAAGCTTTAACAGAAAAAGAGTCAGACAAAGAAAATAGATGAATCGACTAATTACATCGGTGATATGCGGCTTGGTCGGAATAAACACCATGCTAAGTGCCGACCCCTCACGTCCGCGTCTGGTGGTGGGTATTATGGTTGACCAGCTACGCACTGATTACATAGAATATCTTCAGGGTCTTTTCGGGGAGAAGGGATTCAGACGCCTTATGAAAGACGGGGCGTTTCTGAAAGATGTTGATTTCAAAGTGCCGGGACTTGATAAAGTCAGCGGGACCGCTTTAATATATACCGGAGGTTATCCTCGCCATAACGGGGTCACGGCAGCAATGAAATATGATCCTGCCCGTCAGGACATGGTGCCTTCTCTCAACGACCCCTCCATAATCGGAAACTTCACTTCAGAGACCTATTCGCCATCCGGACTACGTTTCTCAACTATCAGTGACGAGGTCGCTATTGACGGGGCAGGTCTCGGTATGGTTTATTCCATAGCTCCCGACCCGCAGCAGAGTATAATAATGGCAGGACATGCCGGAAACTCCGCTTTTTGGATTAATGAAAACACCGGACGATGGGCTACTTCTACCTATTATAAGGATGCTCCCGCACTTCTAACTCAAAGAAACTACAGCAATCCTGTTTCTTCGCGGATAGATACGATGGTGTGGAAACCTGCTCTTCCGATTTCCCGCTATCCCGGACTCCCTGCACAAAAGAGGCAGTTCGATTTCAAGCATACTTTCCCGACTTCAGACAGAAGTGTCTACAGGATGTATGCTTCTTCCCCGCTGGTGAATACTGAGATCACGGATGTGGCAGTGATGTATCTTAAAGATCTTAAGATCGGACAGAGAGGGGATGCCATTGATATGCTCAATATCGGCTATACTGCCGCTCCATATAAATATGTGAAAGATGGTGATTACCGTCTTGAACTTGAAGACAGCTACGTCAGACTTGACGGACAATTATCTCGTCTTTTTGAGGCGATTGATAAATATGTGGGGCTTGACAACACATTGATATATGTTGCTTCGACGGGATATTATGATGATTCTGTAGAGGATGATTCAAAATACCGCATCCCGTCAGGCATGTTTTCAGTGAAAAGAGCGCTTTCTCTTCTAAATTCTTATCTTGTCGCTCGTTATGGTAACGGCGACTACGTCGACACTTATAGCAAAGGGCACGTATATCTTGACAGAAAGAAGATTGAGGAGAAAAAACTTAATCTGGAAGAGGTGGCAGCCGCTGCCCGCGATTTCCTTGTGAAAATGAGCGGAGTCAGTGATGCCTATACAATGGGCGACATAATGACTTCTGCTCTTCCCTCTATGGAGGCTCTGAGATTAGGAACCGACCCGAAGACCGGAGGCGATGTCGTCCTTGATTTCAATTCAGGGTGGACGGTTGTGGATGATACCCGTTTCCCGAACGACACACAGGTCATAAGGTCGGCAATGGTTCAGACTCCTGTCTTTATTTTGGCGCCTTCGATAGAGCCGGCAGTCATTTCAACGACGGTCGATGCGACAGCGATTGCTCCCACCGTGAGCAGCATTCTCAGAATACGTTCTCCGAATGGCTCGGCGTCAAAACCTTTGCTCCTCAAATGAAACACATTCTAATAATGAAAAATTTTTAATCCATGGGATTCAGTAATATACTCAAAAAAATCTTTGGCGATCAGAGTGAACGTGCAGTGCGCCCTCTGTGGGAACGCCTTCAAAAGGAAATTAATCCTGTCAGCGAAGAGCTGCAGGGGCTCTCAAATGATGAACTTCGTGAGCGTATCAATGTGATACGCGACGGCATCAGGGGAGAAGCTAAGGGATACAAAGACCAGATGGCAGAGATCCGTAAGGAGATTGAGACGCTTGATTATGATAAGCGCGAACCATACTGGAAAAAAATTGACGAGCTGCGGGAAGATATGTTCAAGATGTATGCAAAGCGTCTTGACGAAGTTCTTCCGGAGGTATTTGCTGTGGTCAAGGAGACTGCGCGTCGTTTTGCCGGAAACGAGCTTATAGAAGTTACGGCATCTGATGCTGACAGGGAACTCGCAGCAGCCGGCAAAGATTTTGTCTCAATAGAAGGAGATAAAGCTGTCTATAAGAACAGTTGGCTGGCAGGCGGCAACATGATGACCTGGGACATGGTGCATTATGACGTGCAGCTTATCGGCGGTATGGTGCTTCATGGCATCATGAACGGCGACAAGGCTTCAAATAATATCGCCGAAATGGCAACCGGTGAAGGTAAGACCCTCGTGGCAACACTTCCGGTGTTCCTGAATGCACTCACCGGCGAAGGTGTACACGTCGTGACTGTCAATGACTATCTTGCTAAACGTGACTCTGAATGGATGGGTCCGCTTTATCAGTTCCATGGTCTGACCGTTGACTGTATCGACAAGACAGAACCTAATTCAGAAGAGAGACGCAGCGCTTACAGGTGTGACATCACTTTCGGAACAAACAATGAGTTTGGTTTTGATTATCTGCGTGATAATATGGCAACTCAGACAGACGACCTCGTGCAGCGTGATGAGCATTATTATGCAATTGTCGATGAGGTTGACTCTGTATTGATTGATGATGCACGTACTCCTCTCATTATATCAGGTCCCGTCCCGAAGGGCGACGACCAGATGTTTAATGATTTCAAGCCTAATGTGGAGAAAGTGGTAAATGCGCAGCGTAAGCTTGTGCAGGGTCTGCTTCTTGAAGCAAAGGAGAAGATTTCAGCTGCTATGAGCGGCGACCCCGAAAAGATTGCTAAATTTGATAAGAACCGTGAGGAAGGTAAGAAACCTCTGACCTCCGATCAGCTTCTTGAAGACGGCGGATTGTCTCTTTTCCGTGCTTACAAGGGTCTTCCGAAACATTCTCCCCTTATCCGTTACTTAAGCGAAGAGGGCATCAAGCAACTGCTCCTCAAGGTTGAGGCTAAATACATGGCTGACAACAACAGGGAAATGCCTAAGGCTGTCGAGCCTCTCTACTTCGTGATTGATGAGAAGAATCATAGCATTGAGCTTACCGATAAGGGTATAGAAGTGCTGACCGGCACAACTCAGGACCCTGAATTCTTTGTCCTTCCCGATATTGCAGCGCAGCTTTCAGCCGTAGAGAATGAAGAGGGAACTAAAGAAGAGCATCAGACAAAAAAAGATGAGCTCCTTCAGAACTATTCAATCAAGGCTGAGCGTGTGCATACGGTCAATCAGTTGCTCAAGGCTTATACCCTTTTCGATAAGGATGTGGAATATGTGATTGACGATAATAAGATAAAAATCGTCGATGAGCAGACCGGACGTATAATGGAGGGACGCCGTTACAGCGACGGACTTCATCAGGCAATAGAAGCTAAAGAAGGGGTGAAGGTAGAAGCTGCCACCCAGACTTATGCCACCATCACCCTTCAGAATTATTTCAGAATGTATCGTAAGCTCGCCGGCATGACCGGTACTGCTATGACAGAGGCAGGTGAGTTCTATGATATCTATAAACTCGAGGTAACAGAGATTCCGACAAACCGTCCTGTAATCCGTAATGACCAGAATGACCGCGTCTACCGTACGAAGAAGGAAAAATATGCGGCGGTGATTCAGGAAGTTGAAGATATGGTTAAGGCAGGACGCCCTGTGCTTGTCGGCACTACATCTGTTGAAATTTCCGAACTTCTCTCCAAAATGCTTCAGCTCCGCAAGATTCCTCATCAGGTGCTGAATGCAAAATTCCATCAGAAGGAAGCTGAGATTGTCGCTCAAGCCGGAAAGACCGGAACAGTGACCATTGCTACTAATATGGCCGGTCGAGGCACCGCCATCAAGCTCTCTCCCGAAGTTAAGGCTGCCGGCGGATTGGCAATTATCGGTACGGAACGTCATGAATCACGTCGT
>JAIDPA010000283.1 GCA_029062985.1 Muribaculaceae bacterium | reverse complement strand
AACTTCCGCTTCATAATAACAAAAGAATATTTGGAATATTCCTCAGTGGTGATTAACTTTGCAAAGATTCTTCACTAAATGAAGTGCTAATCATTATTAAGAATGGTAAATCGACTTGAGAACAGACAAAAAGAACAGCAATTCATAGACTTTCTCAAATTTCGAAAACTCCGGAAAACCCCCGAAAGGTTTGAGATACTCAGAATGGCTATTGAATTTGATGGGCACTTTGACGTCGATCTCCTTTATAACTCTATGGAGAAAAAGGGGTATCATGTAAGTCGTGCTACAATTTACAATACGCTCGAACTTCTTTCTGAATGCGGAATTGTGAGGAAACTGCTATTTGACACTCATCAGGCACGTTTTGAGATTGCTGAGCAAACCCATTCTCATTTGATTTGCACTAATTGTGGAGATATTATCGAAATTGATCTTGAATGCATTGACAAAAATATTCAAGCGATGCAATTTAACGGCTTCTCTCCATCCTATGTATCAACCTGTATATATGGCGTATGCAGTAAATGCATGGAAAAAAGAGAAAATTGTAAAAAGTAATATTTGAAATTATTTTGAAAAAGGGGAATTTTGATTTATACGAATAAAAGGATTTATGTAAATTCTTCTTGTCAAGATAATCAAATAGCTAAATAATCTAACAAACCATCTAAAACACAAAACATGGCAAAAGTAAAACCATTCAAGGGAGTGAGACCTCCTCGTCATTTAGTAGAGGAAGTTGTGTCAAGACCTTATGATGTCCTCAACAGCGAAGAGGCAAGAAAAGAAGCAGAAGGTAATGAGAAATCTCTTTATCATATCATTAAGCCAGAGATAGATTTTGAGATTGGCACAGACGAACATGATCCGAAAGTTTACGAAAAAGCAATTGAGAATTTTAAAAAATTCCAGGAAAATGGCTGGCTCGTACAAGATGATAAAGAAAAGTATTATATCTATGCGCAAACAATGAACGGAAGGACACAGTATGGTTTCGTAGTTGGCGCATGGGTAAATGACTATATGGAAGGGAGAATCAAAAAGCATGAACTGACACGGCGTGATAAGGAAGAAGACCGAATGAAGCACGTTCGCGTGAACAATGCAAATATTGAACCTGTATTCTTTGCATTTCCTGATAATGAGGAACTTGAGAATATTATCAAAGAGGTCACCGCGTCTGCTCCAGAATATGACTTTATCGCACCCGATGGATTCGGTCATACGTTATGGGTTATAGAAGATGATGCTACCATCAAAAAGATTACTGAAGAATTTGAAAAAATTCCTAATTTGTATATAGCCGACGGTCATCATCGTTCTGCTGCTGCCGCTTTGGTCGGCGCAGAAAAAGCCCAGAATAATCCTGAACATAAAGGTGACGAGGAGTATAATTATTTTCTTGCAGTTGCATTCCCGTCTTCTCATCTAAAAATAATTGACTATAATAGGGTTGTAAAAGACTTAAATGGTCTTACAGATGTAGAATTTATTGATAAACTGAAAAAGAACTTCGAAGTTGAGGATAAGGGAGAAGAGATATACACTCCAAATTGTCTCCATAATTTCTCTTTGTATTTGGGAGGAAAATGGTTTTCTCTTACAGCAAAACCGGGTACTTTTGATGATAATGATCCGATAGGGGTATTGGACGTGACAGTTTCATCAGATCTTATTCTTCGTGACATTCTGGGAATAACAGATCTCAGAAGTGATAAAAGAATTGACTTCGTTGGTGGAATTAGAGGATTAGGCGAATTGAAACGAAGAGTAGATAGCGGAGAAATGAAAATGGCTCTTGCGCTTTATCCTGTCACAATGGATCAGCTGATAAATATTGCTGACAGTGGGAATATAATGCCTCCAAAAACCACATGGTTTGAGCCGAAGTTGAGATCAGGATTAGTTATTCATAAATTAGACTAACGACGATAAAATAGCAAAAAAAGGGTAATAGATGCATCTATTACCTTTTTTTTGCTATTTTACTTAGCTGAAGAGAATAAATATATAATATAATTGTCTCTATGATTGTTATATATTATATGTTTTTCTAATAAGCATAAAAATGACACAGTCTTTGGATACTGAAAATTCTATCGGTTTTCAAAACCCATTGGTGACTCTATAACTCATCAATACCAGAATCAAATATAGTTTTCTAAGATTATTTGAAAAGTAAGTAATAAAATTAAATTTAAACAGTAATAGTAATAAATATGAAAAGAATAATTTACTTTTTATGCGCAATAGCCATTGCAACTTTGACAAGTTGCAGCGATGATAATGACTTGGCTCAAGTTGATGTGAATATCGAAATCAGTGGTATCACCGTAGTTGACAATGTCCTCTACACTATAGAAGGTGAAAATGTTACATTGGAAAATACCACTGTAAATTCATTAACCGCTCAGCCCGCTATTATTCAACGAGTGGCATATAGTCTTGATTACACCCTCCTTCTCCCTGAGTTTGGAAAACCTTTCACCGCAAGTTTTAGTACTGAAGGATTAAGAATCGGTAAACATCTTCTTGGAATGGAAGGAGTCATATTACAGGTTGATAAAACTTTGACTCCGATAAGGACTCAATTGCCATTGATTATTGTTGAAAAGAAAGAAGATCTTCCTGAAAATGCTCCGGAGATAGGAACATATACTATAACGATCAATGGATTGTAAATTTTTTGACAAGCAAGAAGCGAGAGAAATTCTCTCGCTTCTCATTTTTTATGATTTTTTGTGATTAAGATTACTAACAATAACGTGAGCAACAAAATTTGAGGATAAAAAAGGAAACGCCAAGGAGCAATTGGAGATATACCTGCCAATGAAGTAGCCATAAGAGTTTGTGCTCCGTAAGGTATAAGAGCCTGCACAATACATGAACCTGTATCCAGAAGCGAAGCACTTCTGCGAGGAGGCAATTTAAAATATACTGAAATTTTTCTTGCAACACTGCCAACTGTAATAATTGCAACGGTATTGTTTGCAGTGCAAATATTCACTATGCCAACAAGCAATAAGATACTTAACTGAGCTCCTCGGGCAGACTTTAATCTATTTGTCAATAATTTTAAAATATAATCTATTCCTCCTGCCTTCTTTATTATTCCTAACATACCCGCTGCAAGAACTGTCACTATTATCAAACTGCCAACAGAATCTATTCCTTCTCCGGCTATCGAGAATAATTTCAATCCGTTCATCCCTATAAGTAGTCCTACCGCTATCGCCGTAAGAATTCCCACAAATAGAACAACGATTACATTAACACCGGCAATTGCGCTTACAATAACAATCAAGTAAGGAATCAACAGCAGAGTATTCTGATTAGAGGTGTCAATTTTGATAGTTATGTCAGGAGCATTGATACAATATAAAAATAAGGCAATAAGAGCAGCCGGAAGAACAATCCAGATATTTGCTAAGAATTTATCCCGCATATTGCATTCCTGTGTTCTTGTAGCTGCAATTGTTGTGTCAGAAATAAAAGAAAGGTTATCTCCAAAAAAAGCCCCACCTAAAACAATTGCAACATAATACGGGACAGGCGCACCCGCATTATTAGCAATTTCGACAGCAAGAGGAGTCATCGCGACGACAGTGCCAACTGAAGTACCAATAGCCATTGAAATTAAACATGTAGCAATGAATAGTCCGGGGACAATTAGATAAGAGGGTAGAAGAGAGACCGTTATATTCACGGTTGCTTCAATTGCTCCTGTAAATTTGGCTATAGAAGCAAATGCACCTGCTAAGATAAAAATCCAAATCATATACATGACATTGGAAGACCCTGCCTCCTTAGAGAACACTTCTATTCTGTCGTGCAATGGTAAACCCTTAAGAGTATACGCACCCCATATTGAAGCTATGAGCATAGCTACACTAAGAGGCATTTTATAAAAATCACCAATGACGATAGAGGTAATAAGGTAGATTAAAAGAAAAACAGCAATCGGAGAGATTGCCAGCAAACCCTGACGAGTGGATATATTCGACTTAGACACGCTCATAATAAAAATATCCCGACACACAAATGTATGCCGGGATAATCAGACATTAGTTCAATATGGTAATGATAAAAATCATTTATTTACTTGGTATTTATTCCAACCATCCTTTAAATAAGCAATCACCTGTTCAGCTGCAGCTACACCGGCATTGAAGTTGGCTTCAGCTGTCTGCGCTCCCATTTTCTTCGGAGTAAAGAAGACGCGAGGACCAAATAATTTTTCAAATTCTTCTGAAGAAGCAGGTTTAATATCGCTTACATACCGAAGATCGGGACGCTCCTCTAATGCTTTTTTAAGACCTTCTTCATCAATAACCTCCTTACGAGCGGTATTCACCAACACACCATTCTTCGGCATTTTCATAACTAAGTCATAGCCGATAGAATTCTTTGTCTGAGGTGTTGCAGGGATGTGAAGAGAGACAAAATCATTTTGCGAGAAGAGTTCATTTACGTCATGAACAGGAGTTACACCTTCTGCTTCCATCACATTGTCAGGCACAAATACGTCAAGCGCCTGAAGATTCATTCCGAATCCCTTTGCAATACGGGCAACATTTCTGCCAACCTGTCCGAAAGCATAAATACCTAATGATTTACCTTTCAATTCAGAACCTGATGTGCCATTATACTGGTTACGACACATCATGACAATCATACCGAATACAAGTTCAGCTACTGCATTTGAATTTTGTCCCGGAGTGTTCATAACACAAATGCCATGATTTGTGGCAGCCTGAAGATCAATATTATCATAGCCGGCACCCGCACGAACTATAACTTTAAGATTCTTGGCAGCATCCATGACCTCAGCATCAATAACGTCACTTCTCACAATGAGACCATCTGCATTTTTTACTGCCTCAAGAAGATCAGACCGAGTGCCTCTTTCTACGAGTTCCATATCATTTCCGGAAGCATTGATCACATTCTCAATAGCCTGCACTGCAGCTGCGGCAAAAGGTTTTTCAGTGAAAACGAGAATTTTCATATATAATATTTTTATACGAAAAGAAATTCTTTAAAACTATAAGAGACTTAGAACTTAGCTTCAAATTCTTTCATTGTCTCAACAAGGGCCTTAACACTCTCCATAGGAAGTGCGTTATAAAGAGAAGCTCGGAAACCGCCAACATCTCTATGTCCCTTAATACCAACCATTCCTTTAGCAGTTGCGAAATCAATGAATTCCTTTTCGAGGTCTTTATATTCAGGCTTCATCACAAAGCAAACATTCATAATAGAACGATCTTCATGGTTCGGCACTGTAGCAACAAACATCTTGCTGCCATCAATAGCATCATAGAGACAATCAGCCTTAGCTATATCCATCTTCTCAATTTCTCTTACGCCCCCAAGCTGCTTATAATACTTGAGAGTCTGAAGAGCAGAGAAAATAGGAAGGACAGGAGGAGTATTAAACATCGAACCCTTTTTAACATGAGTGCGATAATCAAGCATTGTAGGAATAACCCTATCCACATGACCGAGAGCATCGTCCTTGACAATCACAAATGTTACGCCTGATGGGGCGAGGTTCTTTTGAGCACCACCATATATCAAATCATATTTAGAGACATCAACGGGACGGCTGAAAATATCGGAACTCATATCAGCAATCATACGAACAGGCACATCGGGATCTTTACGAATCTCTGTTCCGTAGATAGTATTATTTGATGTATAGTGGAAATAATTTACATCTTCCGGCACAACATAATCTTTCGGTATGTAGTTATAATTCTTGTCTTTTGAGGAAGCAACCACATCTACTTCGCCAAAAAGTTTTGCCTCTTTGATAGCTTTACTTGCCCACACACCGGTGTCAAGATATGCAGCCTTGGTAGAAAGCATGTTCATAGGAACCATTGCGAACTGAAGGCTTGCGCCACCACCAAGGAAGAGCACGCTGTATCCCTCCGGAATTTCAAGAAGTTCCTTAAACAAGGCAACAGTTTCATCCATTACAGCTTGAAACTGTTTGCTTCTATGAGAGATTTCAAGGATAGAAAGTCCCATATCTGCAAAATTCAGTACAGCTTTTGCGGTTTCTTCGATTGTGAACTGGCTCATGATACTTGGACCAGCATAGAAATTGTGTTTTTTCATGAATTTAAAGTATTATAGAAAGTTTAGTAAGGGCAAAATTAGCGCTTTTATCTTTTATGGCAAAATAAAAACAGAAAAATTTATTGGATATAAAAATTAATGCTCTTTATATCCATTATCAGAACCACGTTTTAGAGAATCAAGTCGTTCCCACATTTTTGCTTCCTGAGGATTATCACATGGAATCCAGAATCTTTTGTTGTTTAATGAGTCCGGAAGATATTGCTGCATGACATAATTTCCTTTATAATCGTGTGCATACTTATATCCTTCATGATACCCCAATTCAGCCATTAATTTTGTAGGTGCATTTCTCAAGTGAAGGGGTACCGGAAGGTTTCCTGTCTTGCTTACCTCATCCATGGCGGCAGCAATTGCTTTATATGCTGAATTGCTCTTCGGGGAATTAGCAAGATATATTGCGCACTCAGCCAAGATTATTCTCCCTTCAGGCCAGCCTATTCTCCTTAACGATTCAAAAGTGGCATTAGCAAGTAGCAGAGCATTCGGATTGGCAAGCCCTATATCTTCAGCAGCCAAAATCACAAGTCGTCGGGCTATGAATTCAGGATCTTCCCCTCCAGCTACCATTCTTGCCAGCCAGTAAATAGCGGCATCAGGGTCGCTACCTCGTATGGATTTAATAAATGCAGATATTATATCATAATGTATTTCCCCATTCTTGTCATAGGCAACCGGATTTTCCTGAAGTCTGTCCGTAACAATGGCGTCGTCTATTTCAACTGCTTCACTCTCCGGTGTGGACTGTTCAATAAGATCTAAAATATTCAACAATTTTCTGGCATCTCCACCTGAGAACCGAAATAATGCCTGATTTTGTTTTACTATAACTTTTCTTTTTGACAGAATAGCATCTTTCTCTATAGCTCTTTTCAAAAGAATATCCAGATTCTCTGCAGTCAAAGAATTCAAAGTATAAACCTGAGTTCTCGACAAAAGAGGTCGGATAACTTCAAATGAAGGATTTTCTGTGGTAGCTCCAATTAAAGTTATGACTCCTTGTTCGACGGCACCCAAAAGCGAATCCTGCTGATTTTTACTAAAACGATGAATTTCGTCAATAAAAAGAATAGGACGAGCTTTTGTGAAAATACTATTTGATTCAGCTTTGCATTTCTCTATCACCTCTCTTACTTCTTTAACACCTGATGTCACGGCACTTAAGGTAAAAAAAGAGGCATCAATAGTCTTTGCGATTATGTGTGCAAGAGTAGTTTTCCCTACACCCGGTGGTCCCCATAAAATAAAAGAATTAATTCTCCCGGAATTTATCATCTGACGAATTATCCCTTTCTCACCGACGAGATGTTCTTGTCCGATATAGTCATCCAAAGTAACGGGACGCAAGCGTTCTGCGAGAGGAATATTATTTGTCATCCTTAGATAATTTTGATATCAATTCATCAAGATTTATTTCCTCAAGAGAATTTACAACTAAGTTACAATATGGAGACAGAACTTCCGCCGGCAGAGTTCCGGAAACACCCACCACCATCGCACCTGCAGCATGTCCTGCCTTAACCCCTTGAAGGGAATCTTCAAATACGAAACATTTTTCCATTGGTGTTTCTGCCAATTTGCCTGCAAGTAAATATCCCTCCGGATCCGGTTTGGATTTAGTAACAAGGTTAGCAGTAACTATACTGTTGAATTTATCCGGAAGGTCAGGAATCTCCTCAGATAGATGTTTCATTTTGTCAACATTACTACTTGTCACCAGTACACGAGGGATACCCCTTATTTTTAACTCATTAAGGAGATTCTCTGCGCCAGGCAAATATGAATAGTTCATCTCTGCCTCAAGCTCATATAATCTTGACGTGACTTTTTCTCTTATCTCTTGATCCGGATAATAATCTGTGAGGATTTTATCAAGCGTACAACCTTTAATTAGAGTTTCAAGATTTTCAAATCCCGTAGGATATTCTGTATTAATAATCCTCCAAATTCGCGAATACTCTTTTTCACTATCAATCAGAACTCCATCAAGATCAAAAAGAAAAGCAAAGTTCCTCAAATTTCGCATATTATATTTTTATTAATTCCTTTTATAAAACCATGACTAATTGATTGTATATCTCATTATCTTAAAACAATGAAATAGTTTTACAAAATTAAGAAAATAATTTAAGAATTCGGAGAATTACATTAATTTTGCATATTGAAACAATAATCCTGTATGATAGAAGAACTGACATTAAGGGTCTCACCGGAAACTGCAATAAACGCTAATGACATAAAAAAATCAATAGCGAAACTTAAGGGTTGGAAAGAAGAAACAATCCTTGATATGCGAGTTCTGCGCCGTTCTATTGATGCGCGTCAAAAAGACGTAAAAATAAACTTATTAGTAAAAATTGCTTATGGGGATGACTCTAAGATTCAGCCTGAATATAAACATATTGTTTTTCAACCTTTAGCTAAGGATGCTCCCGTTCTGATTATTGTCGGAGCCGGTCCGGCAGGTCTCTTTGCAGCCCTCAAGGCGATAGAATTAGGTATAAAGCCGATAGTTATCGAAAGAGGGAGAGATGTAGACACCCGAAGAGTAGATATTGCTTCGATAACCAAGACAGGAAAACTTGATCCTGACTCCAATTATTGCTTTGGTGAGGGAGGAGCCGGTGCGTTTAGCGACGGAAAATTATTTACCAGAAGTAAAAAAAGAGGAAATGTAAGCTCAATTCTCCAACTTCTACATCAACATGGAGCAAATGAATCAATTTTGATTGATTCACATCCTCATATAGGAAGCGATCGTCTGCCAGTGATCATTAAGAATATCAGAAATACCATTATTAATTGTGGTGGAGAAGTTCTCTTTAACACCAGAGTTAATAAATTATTAATAGAAGATAAAGAGGCTATCGGGATTCAGACTTCAGACGGGAAAGTTTATAAAGGACCGGTCATACTGGCAACCGGACATTCCGCACGAGACATTTATAGAGAACTTGATGCTAAGGGGGTAAAAATCGAACCAAAATCACTTGCTATGGGAGTAAGGCTTGAACATCCCCAAAGCCTGATTGACCAACTACAGTACCATAACAAAAAGGGCAGAGGGAAATATCTTCCGGCTGCAGAATATAATTTTGTTACTCAAATTAATGGGAGAGGGGTCTATTCTTTTTGCATGTGTCCAGGAGGAGTAATAGTTCCCTCAATGAGTTCTCCGGAGGAATCTGTCGTGAACGGAATGTCGGCTTCTGCAAGAGCAAGTCAATGGGCAAATTCCGGTATGGTAGTTGAAGTACGGCCCGGCGATATCAAAGGTTTAAAAGAAGGACCTCTTGAAATGTTAGAACTGCAGGAAATGCTTGAAAAAAAGTTTTATGAAGAATCAGGGGAAACCTATAACGCGCCTGCTCAAAGGATGACAGATTTCGTGAAAGGGATTGCTTCGGAGGGTCAACTTCCAAGAAGTTCATACCCTAATGGTATTCATAATGCGAGAATAGATAAGCTTCTTCCTGAAGAAATATCAAATAGGCTTCAACAAGGCTTTAAGGTGTTTGATTCTAAGTGTAAAGGTTTTTTGACAGACCAAGCATTATTAATAGGTTTAGAATCGAGGACTTCAAGTCCGGTAAGAATTCCGCGAGATAAAGACACATTGGAGCATATAGAAATTAAAAATCTGTATCCGGCAGGCGAAGGCGCAGGTTATGCCGGCGGAATTGTATCAGCTGCAATTGATGGGCAAAGATGCGTTGAAGCTTACTTTAATAAAATCAAAAATAAAAATAATGGCAATAATAATTAATATCGAGACTTCTTCAGAAACTTGTAGCGTAGCTATTTCTAAAGATGGTCTTATTGAATTCCAGCGGGAGGATACAGAAGGCATGAACCATGCAACAAGACTTGGTCCCTTTTTAGAACAATGTATGGCTGAATTGAAAAGGAAAGGGGAAAAACCTGATGCAGTGGCTGTAAGTATCGGACCCGGCTCATACACCGGACTCAGAATAGGTTTGTCGGCAGCGAAGGGCTTAGCTTTTAGTCTTGGCGTGCCTCTCATAGGCATATCCACTCTAATGATTATGGCTGTCAAGACTATGTTCAGGAATATAGTCTGGGAAGGAGATGAAATTATTGTTCCCATGATTGACGCCAGAAGAATGGAAGTTTACAGAGCAGCCTATGATTTCAGCCTTAATGAAATAATGAATGAAGAGCCTGAAGTGCTCTGTAAAGATTCATTTAAAGACCTACATAACGCACGAAAAGTAATTTTCGTTGGAAACGGAGCAGAAAAATTCAAAACGACATATTCCGGAAATAATGGAGAATGGATAGAGAATCTGAAGCCAAAAGCCTCAGATATGTTAGCTCTTAGCGAAAAATTTTTTAATGAGAAAAATTTTTTAGATATAGCTTATTCTGTTCCAAACTATTTGAAGGAATATAATGCTATAATCTCAAAGAATAAAGTTCTTTCAGAATAAATTTTATAAGAAAAATGATACCATACAATACAAGCGAACCGCAGTTGATTATGCCGGAATACGGAAGAAATATCCAAAAAATGATAGACTTCTGTGTTAAGATTGAGGATAGGGAGGAAAGAAGAAGATGCGCCATGAGCATAGCTGAAGTCATGGCTACTTTGTTTCCATCAGTGGTGGGAGATAAAGGCAACAAACAAAAGATTTGGGATCATATCAACATAATGTCAAGATTTGAATTGGACATAGATTTTCCTTATGATGTAATCACAAAAGAGGAAATGGCACCTGAGCCTTCACGTATTCCTTACTCCGGTTCACTTTATCGATTCCGCCATTATGGAAGAAATATCCAATCAATGATAAATAGAGTAGCAGAAATGGAAAATTGTGTTGAAAAAGACCAAATTATTTTCCTACTTGCTAATCAGATGAAAAAACAATTAGTGGCACAGACTCCGGAGAATGTAAGCGATACAAAAGTTTTTAGTGATATTGCAGAAATATCCGGTGGAAAGATACAAATTAATCCGGAGAATTACAGACTCAATGAGTATATTGGAATAACAGCCCCAGCCACAACCGGGAAAAGTAAGAAAAAAAAGAAATAGCCTTAAAGTCATGAGTTCATTTATCGTTGAAGGAGGCCACAAGTTAGAAGGATCTATAGAGCCACAGGGTGCCAAAAATGAAGCTCTTCAAGTAATCTGTGCGACCCTCCTTACTTCAGAAAAGGTAACCATAAGCAATATTCCGAATATCGCAGACATTCGGAATCTCATCGCTTTGCTTGAAGAAATGGGAGTAAAGACCGAACACATCAACGGTCACACTATTAGTTTTGAAGCATCCGACATAAACCTCCCGTATCTCAAATCTGAGGCATTCAGAGAAAAGGCACAATCACTGAGAGGATCCGTCATGATAGTCGGTCCTCTCCTTGCCCGATTCGGAACAGCAATGCTGCCGAAGCCGGGAGGAGACAAGATTGGTCGGCGACGTCTGGACACCCACTTCCTCGGATGGCAAAAATTAGGAGCAAAATTTGAATATATTTCAGAAAACAGAAGCTATCATATATCAGCACCGGACGGCTTGAAGGGTTGTTATCTATTATTAGATGAAGCTTCAGTCACCGGGACCGCTAATATAATTATGGCGGCTGCCCTGGCTGAAGGAGAAACCATTATATATAATGCAGCCTGTGAACCCTATATCCAACAATTATGCCGAATGTTGGTGAAAATGGGAGCCAATATTAAAGGAATAGGATCCAACTTACTCACCATTACAGGTGTTGAGAAGCTCAAAGGTGCTGAACATAAAATGTTGCCTGACATGATTGAAGTTGGAAGTTTCATAGGGGCTGCTGCCATGACAGGTTCAAATATAATCCTTGAGAATGTCGGTATAAAAGATTTAGGAATTATGCCTGCCTGCTTCAGCAGACTGGGAATAAATATGACATTAGAAGGTGATAACATACATA
>JAIDPA010000282.1 GCA_029062985.1 Muribaculaceae bacterium | reverse complement strand
ATACACCCAATCCACCCAATACACCCCATACACCCAATTACCTAAGCCTCCAATCCCTCTGATTCATTGAATTATTAAATAATTATGCAATAAAAGTAAAGATTATTGTATAATTAGGACTTAATTTTAATTTTTTTGCAATTTTTATATTGATTATTGATGTGAAAGCGTTAACTTTGTAGAATATTTCAGCTTACGGAAAAATCTGACGCCGTGGCATAAAGAAAAGTATCTTTCGGAGGTAGCTTTTCAGCTCCGAAATTAAGGTGAATTATTTAACATGAAGGAAACGACAAAAGCGATCCATACTCCCTATCAAAGGAGAGATGCTTTCGATGCTTTACAAATGCCGGTTTATCATACTATGGCATTTGAATTTGATAATGCCTCTGAGATGGCTGACGCATTTTGCGGAAGAACTAATGCTCCTGATTATTCAAGAGTGTTAAATCCTACTGTCACGCATTTCGAAGAAATAATAGCCGGTCTGAGTGGAGCGAAGGAAGTCAGTGCTTTTTCTTCAGGAATGGCAGCTATAAGCGCCATGCTCTTTTCTACGGTCGCTTCCGGCAAAAATGTGGTCAGTTCGCGCCATCTTTTCGGTAATACCTACCTTCTTCTGACTCAGACACTTCATCGTTTCGGAGTTGAAGCTCGCCTTACTGATCTTACGGATACTAAGTTAGTAGAAAAAGCTGTTGATGATAATACGTGTTGCATATTCTTGGAGATTGTAACCAATCCTCAGACAGAAGTAGCAGACGTAAAAGAGCTTTCCCGGATTGCAAAAAAACGGGGAATCCCTCTTATTGCCGACACTACTATGATACCCTTTACTCAATTTGATGGAAAAGACTTGGGACTCGATTTTCAGGTTATTTCCTCCACGAAATATATTTCAGGGGGTGCTACAAGTCTTGGCGGTGTAATTATTGATTATGGTAATTTCACGGAAATTTCGCGCCGGATAAAGAAAGAGGCTGTTTTCAATCTGGGCGGATATATGACCCCGCATGCAGCTTATATGCAAACACTGGGTCTTGAAACCCTTCAGGTGAGATACGAGCGGCAGGCAGAGTCAGCATTAAAGATAGCAAGGATGCTGGAGGCGACACCCGGAGTGGTAGAAGTTGGTTATCCGGGTCTTGAGAGTCATCCGAATTACGATCTTTTCCGTAAACAATATGGAGAAAAAGCGGGAGCGATGATCACGTTTGATCTTCCTGATGAAGAGACATGCTATCGTTTTATCAATTCTCTGGAAATGGTGCATCGTGCTACAAATCTTTTTGATAATCGTTCACTCGCGATTCATCCGGCAAGCACCATTTTTGGTCCGTTTTCTCCCGAGGAAAGAGAAGCTATGGACGTTAAGTCCACAACAATCCGTCTTTCCATAGGTCTTGAAGACCCTGAAGATATTTATACCGATCTGAGCCGGGCAATTGGAAAAGCTTTGAAGGATTAAAAAAGATGACACGTTATAATTTTGATGAAGTTATTGAACGCCAAGGAAGTGGCGCGTTGAAAACCGACGTTTTGCAGGAACGTTTCGGACGTCCTGATCTTTTGGCTGCCTGGGTGGCAGATATGGATTTTGCTACACCTGATTTTATCAGGGAAGCTTTGATCGGCAGAATACAAGAGAATCCTATCTTGGGATATACTATTGAACCTGCGGACTACCGACCCTCAATCATAGAATGGGAACAAAAACTTCACGGGTGGAATCTTCAACCAGAATGGTTGACTTATATTCCGGGCATTGTGAAGGGTATTGGTATGGTCATAAATGTCTTCACGGCACCCGGTGATGATGTTGTCATCATGCCCCCTGTCTATCATCCCTTCAGAATAACGACAGTAGAAAATGGCAGACACGTAGTCAATGTTCCACTGCTTGAAGATGAGCACAATCGCTATCATATAAATTTTGATGCACTCGAAAATTTGGAAACCGGAGGAGGGCTGTTACTTCTGTCGAATCCCCATAATCCGGGAGGAAGAATGTGGACTGCAGAAGAATTGCGTCGTCTTGCTGAAATATGCAAAAGGAAAAATCTTCTGGTAGTATCGGATGAAATTCATGCCGACATGGCTTTATGGGGAAATAAGCACGTCCCATTTGCGACAGTCAGCGATGAAGCCGCCTCAAACAGCATTACTTTCTGTGCTCCCTCCAAGACTTTCAATATTCCCGGAATTGTCAGCTCTTTCTCAGTGGTGCCTGATGAGAAAATTAGGAAGAAATTCTATGGCTGGCTCTCAGCGAATGAATTTAATGATGCGTCACTCTTTTCGCATATTGCCACTATTGCTGCTTACCGTAAGGGCAACGAATGGAGAAAACAGATGCTGGAATATGTGGAAGAAAATATAAAGTTTGCTGAAAAATATTGTGAAGAAAATATCCCCGGAATAAAAGCTTTGCGTCCGGATGCATCTTTTCTCGTGACTCTCGACTGCAGGGAGCTCGGACTTTCTCATGCCGAACTTCTTAATCTATTCATAAATGAAGCGAAGGTGGCACTCAATGACGGAGAGATGTTTGGCAAGGAAGGAAGCGGATTGATGCGTCTGAATGTTGCCGCCCCGCGAACTACAGTAGAAGAGGTTTTAAGCCGCATTAAGGAAGCCGTGGCTGCTTTAAAGAAAAATAAAGATAAATGAGGATAATTGACATAATCAACGACAGCAAGAATCCTGTTTTTTCGTTTGAGATACTTCCCCCGTTGAAGGGAAACAGTATAAGCAAGGTGTTCGGAATTATTGACAAGCTGAAGAAGTTTGATCCGAAATTTGTCAATATCACATCCCACCACAGCGAATACGTCTATAAAGAACAGCCCGACGGGTCTCTAAGGAGAGTCAGTGTGCTCAAACGTCCGGGAACGGTGGCAATTGCAGCAGCTATCCAAAATAAATACGGACTTATTCCGGTCCCTCATATAATATGTAAGGGTTTCACAAAAGAAGAGACTGAATACGCTCTTCTCGACTTGAATTTTCTTGGAATAAACAATCTTCTTGTTTTACGCGGAGACGAGAAAGCGGGAGATTCAGCTCATAGCGATCCGGCGCAATATCATGCTCATGCTACAGATCTGCAGGATCAGATTAATAAATTTAATCAGGGAGTAGGACTTGACGATATCAAGATTCAGGGAATAGATACTCCGTTCTCTTATGGGATGGCATGTTATCCTGAAAAACATGAGGAAGCTCCCAATATGGAATCGGATATTTATTATCTGAAGAAAAAGGTGGAGAATGGCGCTGACTATCTTGTGACTCAAATGTTTTTTGACAATGAGAAATATTTCAGTTTTGTAGAACGCTGCCGTGAAGCCGGAATTACAGTCCCTATTTTTCCGGGTCTCAAACCGGTAGCCCGAAAGGCTCATCTCTCGATGCTTCCTAAGGTTTTCAGAGCGGATATTCCGGAGGAACTCGCTTCCCGCATTCGTGAAAGCAAGACGGATGATGAAGTAAGAGAGGCAGGAGTGGAATGGACTACAAAGCAAAGTATTGAGTTATTGGAAAAAGGAGCACCCGGCATTCATTTTTACACTATGAGTGTTGCAGACAGTGTTCAGAAAATTGCAGAAAAAATATTCTGATTTGGAAGTTGATTTCAAACTTCATAAAGAGATAATGTAAATTGGAAAGAAAAGAACTGACCGGTATTTTAGAAAATAGAGTGCTTGTGCTCGACGGAGCAATGGGCACAATGATTCAGCGTCTCGGACTTCAGGAGAAGGATTTCCGGACTGACTCTCTTATGAATCATCCTCAGAAATTATACGGATGTAACGATATTCTGTCTTTGTCAAAGCCTGAAGCTATAAAAGGTATTCATGATGCATATCTGAAAGCCGGGGCGGATATTATCTCGACAAATACTTTTAATGCCAATGCCATTTCCATGGCAGATTACGGTCTTAACAGAGAGCCCGGGTTGATTCGCGAAATCAACCGTTCAGCTGCTGTCCTTGCAAGAAGGGCTGCTGAGGAAGCTCCTGAAAGGGCTTGGGGAGGAAAAGCACTCGTTGCCGGCTCAATTGGTCCGACCAACAGAACTGCATCCATGAGTCCGGAGGTCAGTGATCCTGCTTTACGCAACATCACTTATGATGAACTTTTTGCTGCGTATACCGAGCAGATTGAAGGTTTGATAGAAGGAGGAGTGGACTTGCTCCTGTTTGAGACTGTTTTCGACACCTTAAATCTTAAGGCAGGTCTTGATGCGGCAAATCAGACAATGAAGAAATTGGGACATCAGCTTCCCGTGATGGTTTCTGCGACTGTATCTGACAAAGCCGGCAGAACCTTATCAGGACAAACACTTTCAGCCTTTGCCGCCACAATTGAAAATTATGAAAATATATTCAGCATCGGGCTCAACTGTGGTTTTGGCGCCGAGGATATGATTCCATACGTCAGGGAGTTAGGAAAAACTACCGGGCATTATATATCTGCTCATCCCAATGCCGGTTTGCCCAACGCTTTAGGGGAATATAACGAGACTCCTCAACATTTCGGCGAAGAGGTCGGGAAAATGATTAAAGAGGGTCTGGTGAATATCGCCGGAGGATGTTGCGGGACGACTCCAGACCATATACGGGAGATTGTAGCGCAAATCGGAGACGCTGTTCCTCACAAAACGACGCAGCTGACTCCCGCACTCCGAATCTCGGGTCTCGAAATGGTGGAAGTGCTCCCTGATAATAATTTCCTCAACGTAGGGGAGAGGTGTAATGTCGCCGGTTCAAGAAAATTTCTCCGCCTGATAAAAGAAAAGAAATATGAGGAAGCCATGTCAATCGCAGCCCGTCAGGTTGAAGACGGAGCTATGGTGATTGACGTCAATATGGACGATGCCCTTCTTAATGCTGAAGAAGAGATGGTGCATTTCCTGCGATATGTGGCTTCTGATCCTGATATAGCCAAAGTGCCTGTAATGATTGACTCCTCTGACTGGAATGTCGTGGAATCAGGATTGAAGAATCTTCAGGGAAAGGGGATAGTCAATTCAATTTCACTTAAAGAAGGAGAGGAAGCTTTTATAAAGAAAGCGATAAGAATACGTGAGCTTGGAGCTGCAGTAATAGTGATGGCATTTGACGAGATTGGTCAGGCAGACACATTTGAGAGAAAAATCGAAGTCAGCAGCCGAGCCTACCGTCTTCTGACAGAGAAATGCGGTTTCTCTCCTGATGATATTATTTTCGATGTCAATATCATGGCGGTTGCCACAGGCATGAAGGAGCACAATCGCTACGGCATCGACTTTATAAAGGGAGTGGAATGGATCAAAAAGAATCTTCCGGGCGCAAGGACAAGCGGAGGAGTGAGCAATCTTTCATTCGCATTCAGAGGGAAAAACCGCCTCAGGGAATCCATGCATGCGGTGTTTCTCTATCATGCTATAGCTGCCGGGCTTGACATGGGAATAGTGAATCCTGCCACGAGCGTTACCTATGAGGATATAGAACCTGACTTGCGCAGTCTTATTGAAGATGTAGTGCTTGCAAGAAGGGAAGGGGCATCCGAAGAGCTTGTGGAATACGCAAGCTCCGAAATAGCAGGAACAGCTAAAAAGGAAGAAGAAACAAAAAGGGATGTTTCCATTCCGGTTGAAGATCGTCTTAAAAAGGCAATTGTCAAAGGAAATGCAGAATTTCTGGCTGTTGACCTGGATGAAGCTTTGGAGAAATATGATTCGGCAGTGAAAATAATCGAAGGTCCTCTGATGGACGGAATGAATCATGTCGGGGCTTTGTTTGGCGAAGGGAAAATGTTTCTTCCTCAGGTGGTGAAAACTGCAAGGACAATGAAAGCCGCTGTTGATTATCTTCGTCCTGTAATGGAAAAGGATAAAGCAGGAAAAAAAGAAGCCACTGCCGGAAAAGTGGTGTTCGCAACTGTGAAAGGAGATGTCCACGACATAGGAAAAAATATTGTCTCCATCGTGCTTTCATGCAACAATTTCGAGGTGATAGATCTCGGCGTCATGGTGCCGACAGAGAAAATTATTGAGACTGTCAAGAATGAAAAGCCGGATTTCCTTTGTCTTTCAGGACTTATTACTCCTTCACTTTCTGAAATGGTCAATGTCGCTAAATCTCTTGAGAAGGAAGGAATACGAATTCCTATCATGGTCGGAGGTGCGACTACTTCCCGTCTTCATACAGCATTAAAGATTGCTCCGGAATATAGTGGTGTTGTGGTGCATGCCTCTGATGCCGCTCAAAATCCTCTGATAGCTGCCAGGCTCCGAAACCCTGCGACTAAGGATGAATTTATTTCTGACCTCAGAAAAGAATATGAGGAGCTGACACGCAATTCATCCTTAAGGAAGACTGAACTCATTCCTCTTGAGGAGGCAAGATCAAAAGCTGTGAAATTGACAGAGGTAGCATCCCCGAAACCTGATTCAGTGCTTGGAGAAACGATAATTGAGAAAATCCCTCTCAAAGAAATTGTTCCTTTCATCAATTGGAAGATGCTCTTTCACGCATGGCGTCTGACCGGCTCATACCTCAATAAATTCCCTTATGACGGATGCGAGAGCTGCGAAAGAATCTGGCGTCAGTCTCTCAGTGGAGATGAGAAAGATAAGGCTGAGGAAGCACTGAAGCTTTATAGGGATGCCAAGACTTTGATTCAGTCAATGCTTGAAGAAGATAATTTTGACGGGAAAGCCTCCGTCATTTTCTATCATGCTTCCGGAGAAGGTGATGATTTGATTATTTCTCCTTCCGAAGCGGGTGAAGATAGGATAAGGATTCCCATGTTGCGCAGGCAGACAGCCGGGGAAGAACCTTTATGCCTGACTGATATGATTGCAGAGGAAGATTACGTAGGAATATTCATGGTCACGGCAGGAAAATTCCTTGCCGAAGAAGCTGAGAAACTGAAATCAGAGGGAGATTCTTACGGCGCATTATTAAGGCAGTCGCTCGCTGACCGTCTTGCTGAAGCAGCCGCAGAATGGTGGCATGCTCAGGTAAGACACAATTATTGGGGCTATGCAGAGAACGAATCATTGACAAGAGAGGATATTCTGAAAGGTAAATATCCGGGCATACGTCCGGCAGTCGGGTATCCCATGATTCCTGACCAACTCATAAATCTGCTTCTTTCGCCGCTTTTGCCTTTATCGGAATTAGGAGTGGAAATGACAGAGAATGGCGCAATGCTCCCCTCTGCCACAATCAGCGGATTTTTTATAGCCTCTCCGGAATCAAAATATTTTATGACAGGAGAAATTGGACAGGATCAATTGAAAGACTATTCCCGACGCAGAGGCATAGACGAAGAAAGGATGAAGGAAATTCTGCGAATGTGAGAATATCATATATACTGAACCAGAGATGCAAAAAGAAAAAGAACAAACGTTAAGAGTAGCTATCCAGGGAATTGCCGGATGTTTTCATGATGCGGCAGCCCGTCAGTATTTCGACGGAAAAGAGGTGGAGACAATACCTTTCGATTCATTCCCTGCGCTTTTTGATGCACTCTCCAATGACGCCTCGCTCCTTGGAATAGTGGCAATTGAAAACACGATAGCCGGCAGTCTGCTTGCCAATCATGAATTGCTCAGGCAGAGCAATCATAAAATTATTGGCGAACATTCCGTCAGGATAAGTCATGTTTTATGTGCTTTGCCGGGAGAGACTCTCGACAGTATATATGAAGTCAACTCTCATCCGATGGCGCTGATGCAGTGTGAGCAATATCTGCGCAGGCATCCCTCAATGAGAATGGTGGAGAAATTCGATACGGCCGGAAGTGCAGAAGAGATAGCGCGTGAAAATCTTAAAGGACATGCTGCCGTCTGCGGAGAATTTGCTGCCAATCTTTACGGGCTCGATATTCTGGAGAAAGGAATAGAGACCAATAAAAGAAATTTCACCCGATTTCTCATATTGGCAGATCCCCTACTTGCCTCAGATATGAAGCCGGGAGAACAGGAACTCAACAAAGCAAGCATTGTCTTTACTCTTCCTCATAATCACGGAGCTTTGTCAAAAGTGCTGACTATTCTCTCATTCTATGACATAAACCTGACTAAGATTCAATCTCTTCCCGTAATAGGTAGGGAATGGGAATATAGATTCTATGCAGATTTGACTTTCGCGTCATATTTCAGGTACAGACAGTCATTGCAGGCTATCAGACCTCTGACAAATGAGTTCCGGATATTGGGTGAATATGTTGAAAGGGTAGGAATTAACTGAAAATATATTAAAAATGAATAGTAACATCAGCCCGTCGCAAAGGGTAAACGATATAAAAGAATATTGGTTTGCGGGAAAAATGCGTGAGGTGGCTCGGATGAATGCCGAGGGTCTTGACGTTGTTTCACTTGGTGTCGGAGGACCGGACAGGATGCCGGCTTTAGAAGTGGTTGAGACATTGTGTGATTCAGCAAAAACTCCGGGTAATCATTCTTACCAGATAGCAGCCGGTCTTCCTGAACTTAGGTCAGCTATGAGCGGATGGTATAAGAGGCATTACAATGTTGACATCAATCCGGATTCGGAAGTTTTGCCCCTGATTGGGTCAAAAGAGGGTGTACTTTACGTAGGACTCGCATTCTTAAATCCCGGTGATAAGGTTCTTGTACCTAATCCGGGATATATGACGTACACGGGCGTCAACCGTATGCTTGGAGCTGAAGTCATACCTTATGATCTTAATGCTGAATCCGGCTGGCAACCGGATTTTGAGCAGCTTGAAAAGATAGCGTCCGGAGGCGGAGTCAAACTGATGTGGGTCAACTATCCTAATATGCCGACAGGAGCTCTCGCAAGTAAAGACTTGTTTAAACGCCTGATAGATTTCGGCAGACGTCATAACATCGTAATAGCGCATGACAATCCTTACAGCTTCATCTTAAATGACAATCCTATGTCACTTCTTGAGATTGAAGGAGCCAAGGAAATAGCTATAGAGCTTAACTCATTGAGCAAGAGTCATAATATGGCAGGCTGGCGAATGGGTATGGTATGTTCAAATCCTGATTTTATCACCTGGATAAGGAAGATGAAATCAAACGTGGATTCGGGACAGTTCAAGCCTGTTATGGAAGCTGCGATTAAAGCACTTAATCTTGAAGATTCATGGTATTCCGAGCTTAATAAGGTATATGCCTCCCGGCGTAAGGTAGCAGAAAAGATTATGATAGCCTTAGGCTGCACATTTGATGAGAAGCAGAGAGGATTATTCCTTTGGGGAAAGCTGCCTGAAGGTACTCCTGACAGTGCGTCGTTCGCAGATCGAGTTTTGCACGAGGCACGTGTCTTCATCGTCCCCGGTTTCATTTTCGGAAGTAATGGAGAAGGATATTTGAGGATATCGCTCTGTGCTACGGAGGAAAAGATGGAGGAAGCTTTGAGGCGTATAGAGAAAATGATGAACCTTAAATAAATAATATAATGGCATTTGAAGATTTAAAACCGATAGTAGACGGTATAGCTGAAGAGGGTGCTCCGCTGATTATGGCAGGACCCTGCAGCGCGGAGACTGAGGAGCAGACGCTGTCAACAGCACGACAGCTCGCACGCGGAGGCGTGAAGATATTCCGCGCCGGTATTTGGAAACCTCGTACAAAACCGGGTGGTTTTGAAGGTATTGGTAAGGAAGGACTCGCCTGGCTTCAGAAAATAAAAGAGGAGACAGGCATGAAGGTAGCTACTGAAGTGGCTATGCGCAGTCATGTTCTGGAAGCTCTGGAGGCTGGTGTGGATATTTTATGGATCGGCGCACGCACTACAGCCAATCCATTCGCAGTTCAGGAAATAGCCGACACCCTTCGTGAGGCTGGCGCAACTGATATTCCCGTTCTTGTGAAGAATCCTGTAAATCCTGATCTTGAGCTTTGGATAGGTGCTTTGGAGCGTCTTTATAATGCAGGGCTACGTCGTCTGGGAGCAATTCATAGAGGCTTCTCATTCTATGGAAAGAGCATCTACCGCAATCCTCCGCAGTGGCACATACCCATCGAACTTCATCGTCGTCTCCCCAATCTTCCGATAGTTATTGATCCGAGCCACATGGGTGGTAAGAGAGAACTTATCGGTCCGCTTTGCCAGCAGGCTCTTGATATGAAGTTTGACGGACTCATGGTAGAGAGTCATTGCACTCCCGACGAGGCTTGGAGTGATAAGAATCAGCAGGTGACTCCTGATGTTTTGAAATTTATTTTAGGTTCTTTGGTTGTGCGTAGCGAAAATCAGGAGACAGAAAACCTTCAGAATCTCCGTCAGCAGATTGACAGAGTGGATAACGATCTTCTTGATCTTTTCAACAGGAGAATGGAGATTGCAAGAAAGATTGGAAAATATAAGAAAGATCATTCCATGCCTGTGGTTCAGGAAGGAAGATATAACGACCTTATGCGTAGCCGTGTCGGCGAGGCAGTTCTTATGGGAATGTCAGCCGACTTTATGAAGACTGTTCTTCAGGCTATCCACGAAGAATCAGTGCGTCAGCAGCTTGATATCTTTAATGAAGAAATCGACGTCACTGCGACAGAAGAATAATTCCCTTGTAAAAACAAAATCAGCCCGGACGTTCAGATGTCCGGGCTGATTTTGTTTTTAAATTGAAAATTGAAAATTGAAAATTGGGATAGCTTGTTGAGGTGTTAGGCAACACTGGGGAGGGAGGTTGTCCACAACCTCCCGGTTGCGGCAAAAGGTAATTTCCTTTTTGCTGATAGCAATAGAGATTACCTAATTGCTACGGGGGAAGTTGGGGACAACTTCCCTCCCCAGTATCTCGAGCCTTGAGCCTAAAGCCTTGAGCCTTGAGCCTAAAGATCACCTATTTGTATACATTGATTCGTAATATTTTTCGTAATCTCCGGAAGTGATGTTATCCATCCATTCCTGATTATCAAGATACCAGCGGACTGTCTTTTCTATACCTTCCTCAAATTGCAGACTTGGTTCCCAACCTAATTCCGACTGCAACTTGCGTGAATCGATTGCATAACGCATATCGTGACCAAGACGGTCTGTAACAAAAGTAATCAGTTTCTCCGAAGAGCCTTCAGGATTTCCGAGGAGCTTATCCACAGTCTTTATAATAACCTTGATAAGATCAATATTCTTCCATTCGTTGAAACCTCCGATATTATAAGTCTCAGCTACCTTCCCTTTATGGAAAATGAGATCTATGGCGCGAGCGTGATCTTCTACGAAAAGCCAGTCGCGGACATTCTCACCCTTACCATAGACCGGAAGCGGTTTACCCTGACGGATATTATTGATGAATAGAGGAATGAGCTTTTCCGGGAATTGATATGGACCGTAATTATTGGAGCAATTCGTAACGAGAGTCGGCATTCCGTATGTGTCATGATAGGCACGCACGAAATGATCGCTCGAAGCCTTAGAAGCCGAATAAGGGGAATGAGGATTATATTTGGTGGTCTCAAGGAAGAATTCAGTGCCGTAGGCTTCATGTTCTCCGGCAGATGCCTTGGTGGTGAAAGGAGCGGGCACGCCTTCAGGATGTGTCAGTTCGAGCGCACCGTAAACCTCATCTGTAGAGATATGATAGAAAAGTTTTCCTTCATACTTTTCGGGCAAATTTTCCCAATACTCCTTAGCCGCCTGAAGAAGAGCGAGAGTGCCCATCACGTTTGTGCGTGCGAAAGTGAAGGGATCCTTGATAGAACGGTCGACATGGCTTTCTGCAGCAAGATGAATAATGCCGTCAATCTTAAAATCTTTTATTATGCGGCGCATTTCGTCAAGATCAGCTATATCCGCTTTCACGAAAGTATAGTTAGGCTTGTCTTCAATATCCTTGAGATTAGCGAGATTCCCGGCATAAGTGAGTTTATCGAGATTCACAATATGGTAGTCAGGATATTTATTGACAAAAAGACGAACTACATGCGAACCGATAAAGCCCGCACCGCCTGTAATCAGGATATTTCTTTTATTCATTTTCTTTTAGATTTTTAATACACTTTTTGAGAGAATCCGTCCAGTAGGGGACATCAATGTCAAAAGTGGTCTTGATTTTGGTCTTGTCAAGCACGGAAAAAGAAGGACGAACCACGGGAGAGGGAAATTCATCACTGTGGCAAGGCTGGATATTACAATCTGTATTACCGGCGATTTCTGCAATATGTTTAGTAAAATCATACCAAGAGCAGACTCCTTCATTTGAGAAATGATATATTCCCGGATGATCTTTGAACGTCCTGTCTGAGATAATCTTTACAATAACATCGGCGAGATCCTGGGCATAGGTTGGGGTTCCGACCTGATCGAACACCACTTTAAGTTCAGGTTTTGACGACGTGAGGTTGAGCATGGTCTTGACAAAATTCTTACCGTATTCCGAATATAGCCAAGCCGTGCGGAAGATCAAGGCATTACAGCCGCTTTCTTTTACTGCTTCCTCTCCATGCAGTTTTGTAACTCCGTAGACACCGGTAGGATTGACAGGCTCCTCCTCTGTGCGTGGTGTATTGCCTGTGTTTCCGCCGAAAACATAATCAGTAGAAATATGGATGAAAGTGACTCCATACTTTTTTGCAGCATCGGCAAGATTTCTGACAGCCTCAGCATTTAGACGTTCAGCAAATTCCCTCTGTTCTTCGGCTTTATCAACATTAGTATACGCAGCGCAATTCACGATTACGTCAAAATTGTTGCAGCGGATACAAAGGTCGACAGCTTCACGGTCAGTGATATCGAGATCATCGACATCAGTAAAAATATATTCATCTTTAGAGCCTTCGGCAGCTTTTCTGATGCAATTGCCCAACTGACCGTCGGCTCCGGTCACTAATACGCGCATAATAATTTTAGATAAGATTTTTTAATCTGAGATAGCTTGGATAGCCAAGATAGATTGGATGGCTTGGATATATTACTATTTGAGCCGCTTCCAAAATCTATTATCCTTGGAATGAGAATGGTGAATCAAAATCTTTTAGAAGAGGATGACGGGTATCTTTTTCCGAGAGGATTGCCTCGGCAATATCCATTTGCCAGTCGATACCCAGCGAAGGGTCAAGGATTGAGATTCCTCCGTCAGCTTCAGGAGCATAATAGTTGTCACATTTATACTGGAAAACAGCTGTATCGGAAAGCACTGCGAAACCATGAGCAAATCCACGTGGGATGAAAAATTGACGGTGGTTTTCTTCAGTCAGCAGGCATGAGGCATATTTTCCGTAAGTCGGAGAACCTTTGCGGATATCTACAGCGACATCCAAGACAGCACCCCGCACACAACGCACCAATTTTGCCTGAGCGTGAGGCGGACGTTGGAAATGCAAACCGCGCATCACACCGCGCGAAGAGCAGGATTCATTATCTTGAACAAAGTCAACATGACCAACCGCTTCATCGAAAGCCTTTTTATTATAGCTTTCAAAGAAATATCCGCGGGAGTCAAGAAAAACACGGGGTTCGATAATTACGACACCCTCTATTTCAGTTTTAATTATATTCACCGGTTTTTTAAATTGAAAATTGAAAATTGTGATAGCTTTTTTAGGCTTTAGGCTTTAGGCTTTAGGCTCGAGGCTCTAGGCTCAAGTTGTCCCAAACTTCCCCCGACGCAATAAGGTAATCTCACTTGCTATCAGCAAAAAGAAATTACCTTTTGCCACACCCGGGAGGTTGGGGACAACCTCCCTCCCCAGCCTTGCCTAACACCTGCAGCATGATGCCTACTCCAGATTCGGTGAATCCGTGCGATCCATTTCGTCAATAACCTTCATGAGATATTGCCCATACTGGTTCTTGAGCATCGGTTTAGCAAGCTCAATCATTTTTTCTTTGCTTATCCAACCCTGACGATAAGCTATACCTTCAAGACAGGCAATTTTGAGACCCTGACGTTTTTCAAGCACCTCCACATAAATTGAAGCTTCTGCCAGAGAATCATGAGTGCCTGTGTCGAGCCACGCAAAACCGCGAGGCAAAGTCTTCACTTTCAGTTCCCCGGCTTTAAGAAATTCCTGATTGACAGTGGTGATTTCAAGTTCGCCTCTGTCTCTTATACCCAGCT
>JAIDPA010000281.1 GCA_029062985.1 Muribaculaceae bacterium | reverse complement strand
CCCAATGACCCAATCACCCACCCAAATTTTGCACAAAAAATAATTTTTCGTGCAAAATTTGCTGAAAAATTTCCTCAATTGGATTTTTTTCGCTTACTTTGCAGCCTGAATAACGAAAAATAATAATTATTAACACCAAATCAGTTTAGACTTATGGAAGATATCGCATCCAAAGTAAAGAACATCATCGTTGACAAACTCACTGTTGATGAGAACGAAGTTACTCCTAACGCAGAATTCAGCAAGGACCTCGGCGCTGACTCACTCGACACTGTAGAGCTCATCATGGAGTTTGAGAAAGAATTCGGAATCTCTATCCCCGATGAGGACGCTGAGAAAATCACTACTGTAGGCGACGCTATCTCTTACATCGAGGAGCACTCAAAATAATATTATCCGCAATCACCACCAATTTCCCAATATGGAATTAAAAAGAGTTGTAGTAACCGGACTCGGGGCTCTCACTCCCATAGGCAATAACGTTGAGACAGCATGGAATAATGCTGTCAACGGCGTCAGCGGAGCGGGACCTATCACGCATTTCGATGCGACTAAATTCAAGACACAATTCGCTTGCGAGGTGAAGGATTTCAACGGAGCCGAACATTTCGACCGCAAGAAAATCCGCCAGCTCGACCTTTACGCCCAGTATGCCTTAGTGGCTGCTAAAGAGGCTATCGAAGATGCTGATCTTGAAAATGAGAACATTGACAAAAACCGCGTGGGGGTTATCTTTGCCGCCGGCATTGGCGGACTTCACACCTTCGAAGAAGAAGCCGGATATTTCGCTATCCACGGCGAAGAGCAGGGCCCGAAATACAACCCTTTCTTCATTCCAAAGATGATTGCAGATATCGCTGCCGGGCATATCTCTATCGACCACGGTTTCCGCGGTCCGAATTTCGGCACAGTCTCTGCATGCGCTTCTTCAACGAATGCTCTTATTGATGCTTTCAACATCATCCGTCTCGGTCAGGCTGACGCAATCGTCGCCGGCGGCGCCGAGGCTGCCGTATTCCCTGCCGGTGTGGGCGGTTTCAACTCTATGAAAGCCCTCTCCACACGCAACGACGACCCCAAAGGAGCTTCCCGTCCGTTCTCAGGAAGCCGCGATGGTTTCGTAATAGGCGAAGGTGCGGCTGCTCTCGTGCTTGAAGAGCTCGAACATGCAAAGGCGCGTGGCGCAAAGATTTATGCTGAGGTGGCTGGCGGCGGCATGAGCGCGGACGCTTATCACATCACTGCCACTCATCCCGAAGGTCTCGGGGCTCGTCTCGTAATGGAGAATGCGCTCAAAGACGCCGGAATGAAACCTGAAGACGTGGACTACATCAATCTTCACGGCACTTCAACTCCCGTAGGCGACCTTGGCGAAGCTAAGGCTATCAAAGCCGTGTTTGGCGACCATGCGTATGAGATGAATTTAAGTTCCACTAAGTCAATGACAGGTCATCTCCTGGGTGCTGCAGGTGCTCTCGAAGCGCTTTTCAGCGTCAAGGCTATTACCGACGGCATCATTCCTCCGACTATCAATCACGAAGAGGGGGATAACGACGAGAACGTTGACTATAACCTGAACTTCACTTTCAACAAGGCGCAGAAACGCGACATCAACACTGCCCTTTCAAACACCTTCGGGTTTGGCGGTCATAACGCTGCAATCCTTTTGAAAAAGTATAAAGAATAAGCCCGGGGCTTCTTTATATGCCAGAAGGCGCTTCCTCCGAAGCGCCTTCTATATTAGATAGCTTGTAGGCTGGAGGCTTTAGGCTTTAGGCTCAAGGCTCGAGGCTTTAGGGAATTTACCTATTGCTCCCCGGGAGGTTAGGCCCCCCCATTTCTTGAGCCTCGAGCCTTGTGCCTAATGCCTACAGCCTAAAGCCTAATCACCCCACCCCCAATCACCCCAAAAACTATGCTTCGGTTATTTTTATCAGCCATCACCTTAATCTTGCTTCTCCCATTATTCACTGCATGCTCCGGAGATGAACCCGTTGAAAGAAACGAGGAAGACATTCTCGGAATATGGACAGACGGCGCCGGAAGGTATCTCTACTTCAACACTGAGACCATGGTCTTCGACATTCGCCTCGAGAATGCCGGCGCCGAAAAATCTTATTCTCTCATGCAGGACAGCTATTTCTATGAGCCGGGCTATAACTTCGTAATTTTCCTCGATTTCATGAAAGGCGTGGAAAACGGCTCCGACAGTGAGTCCTGGGAGGATATGGTCAGCCCTGACGTATATCAGGTGGTGAGTCTTACTCAGAACAGTCTCAAATGGTGCTGGGTCGATAATCTCACCGATGAGAAATATTCAGGAATGTCGAAGAAGGAAATCATAGGAAGAGTGATTCAGGAGGCTGACAAAGGATTTACACTTTTACCCGAAAATTATCAATCCTTCACCCGGGTCTCCGATGAGGAATTTGACAGTATTGTTGACGACTATCAGATCTGGGAATTTATGGAGGATGAAGAGGAGGAATAAGCCTCGTCAGATTTAAAAAACCGTGTGTCAATATTCAGACACACGGTTTTTTTCTATTCTCAAGTGCTTTATTTCCCGGAATTAGGGGCTAAAGCGCTTATTTAAAAGCAGTTTAACTTTTCTCCGGTGATGGCTGTCAGCAGATTGTCTGCGAGGCTGCTGGCTCCGATACGGAATAATTCCGGAGTGAGCCATTCATCGCCGAGCACCGACTTGACGATAGCATAATATTTCACTGCATCTTCAGCCGTGCGGACACCCCCGGCAGCCTTGAAGCCAACACGCCTGCCTGTCTGTTCGTAATATTCCTTTATGCATCGGCACATCACCCAGGCTGCCTCCGGAGATGCTCCGGGATAAATCTTCCCTGTGGAGGTCTTTATGAAATCAGCCTCGCTATACATCGCAAGGATAGAGGCATTACGTATTGCCTCTGCTGTCTTCAATGCACCGGTCTCGAGAATGACCTTCATCTTGGCTCCTTTGGCTGTATGCTTCAGCTCTATCAGTTCGTCGCAGAGATCCTCAAAATTTCTATCGCGGAAATAACCCAGATTCATCACCACGTCGACCTCATTGGCTCCCCCGGCTACCGCAAGCGCGACGTCAGCCACCTTCACTGCCGTAAAGGTCTGGCTGGAGGGGAAACCTCCGGCTACAACTGCCACATCAACACCTGTCACTTCAAGTACCGAGCTGACAACCTCTGCAAAATTGCTGTAGACGCAGATGGCTGCGACGTGTCCGAACTCAGGATGTTCTTCGTCAAAATTGTTGACGTTCTGTGTGAAATGTGTTACGCTCTCCTGACTGTCTTCCGTGCTGAGAGTGGTCAGGTCAATTGAATTAAACAGAAATTTATAAACCTCCGGAGTGGCATACTCGGAAACATTCTCCATAATTTTATTCACTTCGGCTGCCACTACGGTGTCATCTGCAGGAACTCTGCTTTTGGCTATTGCCTCTTCATATCTGTCCATATTCTCTATATTATTTAAGTTGTTTTATTTTCTTCGGGGAGCTATCCTGTCAGGATTCTGCCTGAGAAACTGCTCCCATGATTTTGCCCCTTTCTCCACTTTCGGTTTTCCGGTCTCATAGAAGTGAGTCAGGGCAGCTGCCAGCGCATCTGTTGCATCAAGCAAATGCGGCATCTTCTCTTGCGGAATCTTCAGGATGTGACGGAGCATATTTGCAACCTGTTCCTTTGATGCGGCACCGCTTCCCGTGACAGCCTGTTTGATTGAAAGCGGGGCATATTCCGTGATGGGTATGTCGCGTGCGAGAGCGGCTGCCATAGCGACCCCCTGAGCTCTCCCCAACTTAAGCATCGACTGCACATTCTTTCCAAAAAAGGGAGCTTCTATTGCGAGTTCGTCAGGAAGATACTGACCTATCAGTCCGGTCACTCTTTCGAATATCTTCCCCAGGCGCAGATAATGGCTCTCAAACTTCTTCAGTTCGATCACGCCCATGACCATCACTTCCGGAGTCTTTCCGTTTATGCCGAGCACACCGTAACCCATTATGTTGGTGCCGGGGTCAATACCCATTATGACCCGCTCATAGTTGATCGGAGGATAACCTCCGGTCAGCGGTCTATTCTCTGCTGCCATCTTCCGTCATAAGGGAATAACCGAGAGAAGCGTAGTGAAGAAAGCTGAATGGGGTCCGAACTTACGGGTAAAGCTTCCAAGAACCGGTGGAAGGGTATTGTCATGCCATTCATGCGCCTCCTCTTCATTCACAAACTCACTCTGGAGAGCAATGCTCAAGCCATGCTCAGCCGAAGGTCTCTCACCGCCGGCTTCCACCACGGTCTGAAGGCGCGGATTACGCGCCACGCTCTGAGGATTAAACAGGGCTGCGAGAGCTTCCCCACGCATCCATTCAAGAAATTCATTTTCTCCGGAGGGATGAATCACAAACGTTATGTTGTATATAACCATAGCCGATTAATTTTTAATTTAAGGGAAATGTCAGGAGCCAGTTCCCATATACCTAAAACAAACTTAAACTGATTTAGGTTTTGTTTAAGGCTCGAGGCTCGAGGCTCAAGGCTATCATAATTTTCAATTTGAAAATTGAAAAAGCCCGGGGAGGGAAGTTGTCCCCAACTTCCCGGGGCGGCAAACGGTAATTTCCTTTTGCAGACAGCAAGGGAGATTACCTTATTACTTTGGTTTTGCCGACAGGGGAAGTTGGGGACAACTTCCCTCCCCAGTGGCTTAAATTGAAAATTGAAATTTATATCACCTAATGACCCAATCACCTAATCACCTAATCACCCAATCATCCAATCACCTAATCACCCAATCACCTAATCACCTAATCACCCAATCATCCAACTCACCTACTAAAAAATAAGTTCGGGAGCAAACCTTTTTATGAGTTGCGGTGTTATATTAGTGTAAATCGTTTCATGATGTTAGGTTAGTTATTGAAAAAGTGAAAAGCGGTCGATGTGAATCGACCGCTATTTTTATGCATACTCAGCTTCTGCCGCTTATTTAACCACCTTGGTCGCTTTTCCATTTACGACACGGATATACACACCCTTGACAGGTTTTTCTACCCTTACACCCTGAAGATTGTAATAGACAGGTTCCGCACCGATTGATTCAATCATTTCGACACCTGTGTTGCCTTCGCTCTTCAGAGTGATGGTCTTGCTTCCCCAGTTGACTTCCACATGATATTTCCCTGCCTTTACGCGATAGGCTTTCGCCTCTGCGGGCGCAGGACTTTCCATGAGAGTCGCAGAGGCTCCGTCAGGAATAATCTCTGTGTCTTCAGCCGGAGCAAAACGGTTGCCTGCTGCGTTCAGATCCTCCCACGAAGCGCCGAGACGCTTAGCAAATGAGAAGTAGGCATAATCAACCTCCTCACTCTTCACAACGGGGGGAGCTGCAAACTCTACAGTCGCTACGAATGAAGCGCCGGATTTCTCCATCTTCACTCCGGTTGCATAATCCCAGGCATTGCCGTTGGCTTCTCCGATTATATAGAATGCCTCCGGCATACCTGCAATGTTTCCGTTGTCGTCGTTATTATCGCCGTTATTATTGTCATCGTTGCCGTTATTGCCGTTGCCTCCGTCGCCTATCTTCAGAGTCATGGTGGAGAAATCTACAGTGAGGGTATATGTCCCGGGAAGGATATTCCAGGATGTGCAGGTCCATGCCGCGTCTCCCTTAGAGAACTTCGTCATGGTGTAGGAAGAATTATCATTAACGACAAAATCCACTGTCGCCGGTCCGTAACGGTTGAAGCCGGTATTAAGCTCATTCCAATCGCTGCCGCGACCTTCCGCTATATTGAAAAGACCATAGGCAGAATCCCCGGAAGGTTCGATAGTTGCAGTGATTGTGAAGAGATCCCCATCCTTTGTGAAAGCCGGTGCAGCTGACGGATCCCAGTGCTCACCGCCGGCTATATTTCCCAATAAGTAGAGTTTCTCGGGAGTGTTCCCGCTGATGTTCTCCCCGTTGCCTCCATTACCGCCGTTTCCGCCATTACCCTGGACGTCTGTCTTTGTCCATACGCAATAGTCGCTGCCGGCTGCCTTTATATCTGAATCGGCATACCCTTCGGGAGAAACCATAGCACCGCCGATCTTTACCACTGCTTTTCCGTTCTTTCCGGTGACTTCTGCCATGTAGCAGTCTCTTTCGCTTTTAAGCACCTTCACGGCAGATTCATTGTGAAGTCCGACAGCATTACGGACGTCGACCAATCTTTGTATCTCATCCTTGTAAGCCTGATAATGGGGAAGGAACACACAAGGCGTGCCCGGACTCATGAGGATAAAGGCATTTGCAGCTATTACGTTTCCGGTGAATTTCGAGCCGTCGCGATATGTGTCATGGTTATCGACGAATGTCACGGAATAGCGGTTATATCCGAAATGAATCATTCCGGCAGGCTGATCGGTAGTGCCGTTGGCTTTCCAGACAAGTTTCCTCAAATCGCCACTGCCGAATGCCTCGTTCATGGCATACTTGCAGGGAAAATCGAAGGCAGCGGAAGTTTTACCGGTGGCATTTATCCAGCCTGCTACAGCATCATAACTCGCATCCCAGTATTCACCCACAGAATACTCCACATCGGCATATTCATTGTAGATTTTATTGAACTCACCTCCGTATCCTTTCACCATATCGTAGCGCATACCGATATAGCCGTATTTCTCCTTAAGACATTTGACGTAGTTCTTGCAGTTGTCCTGCACGTTGAGATTTGTGTGGTCAAGGTCGCGGCAGCCGTCGAAATTGTCACCCGTGTCGCGATTACCTGTCGGTTTTGGCTGACCTGCGGCAAATGCCATCTCATCGTTGCTGCATATTCCTTCGAGACCTATGCTCCAGGTCTTGCCGTTCCATTCCTCAACAGGGAAATCATACCAGTTGGTGACACCGTTGCGGTGGTTGATGACCACATCGGCAATGAAGCCCGTGCCTTTGCTCCTGAAAGTATTAATCATCGAGAGAAGCTCTTGCTCGGTGCCGAATGCCGAATTATGGTTGGTAAACCAATATTGTGGCATATAACCCATATATGCACATTTACCGGAGTTAGGAATCCATATCAGAGAGAAATACTTTGAGAGTTCGTCAGCCTGCGACTCTAAGTTAGTCCATTTAGTGTCATCGTAAGAATCCCAGTAGAAACCCTGGAGCATGACACCCTGATAATTTGAAGGCCATCCTATGGCGTTGCAGTCTGCCGGCAGGAAAGCGGCTGCTCCCAGGATTCCGGCAGTTAAGACCGAGTAAAATCTATTCATGTCGAATTTATTAAGGTTAAGTTTTGCAAAATTACTCAGAATTTTCCTCATTTTCACCTTTCAGAAATAAGAAATAAGTTTTTCTCCTAAAAAACTCAAAAAAAATATCATTTGCATCAAACCATTCTCTCCTTACTGCGTTATAAAGTTAGAAAATTGTTTCATGATGTTAGGTTAGTTATTAAAAAGCAAGAATGCGGTCGATGTGAATCGACCGCACTTTTTTTAGATTACTGCAGACGGAACATCTCTGAATCTGAATCGCGCATCATCTTCACCTTGATGTCCTTGGTGAATATACGGTAGCTGATGGAGAGGGAGAAACCATGCATATCGTTGGTGCCTCTGGTTCCTCTGGAGATATTACCCCAGGTGTACCACAAATTATTATAGTGCGCCTTGTTGAGTATATCAGTGAATTTCGCGTTTATGCTGAGACGATTTTTAAGCAGCGACAATGTCATTCCAGCCGTGAGATCGTTCAGTGATCGTTGCGTCATGATCAGATTTGTGTGTCGCCCCTGAAAATTGAATGAGGCATAGAATCCAACCGTGTTCGACAGCTGATAGGTCACGTTGCTGTTGGCATTGAAAGAGATGTGGGTGTCATCATGTATCCTATCCAGAAATTCATATTTCCCCTTCGAAAGATACATGGAGCCTTCTGCAAAGAAAAAGAAATTTCTTATAGATTTTGAATAAGAAAGATTGAAAGAGGTGTTGGATTGCTTTGGGAAATTCAATTCCTTCATGACAATAACAAGGCTGCCAGGCGCATACTGTTCGGAAACCATGACTCTCGGATCGGTGGTATGTCTCCAGTTGACGGAAAATGTCAGACCTTTATAGCTGACAGAACCTCTAAGATTATTTGAGACGGATGCCCGGAGATCGGGATTGCCTTCGCGATATGTGTATTCGTCGATATACAGGAGTCCTGTCCCGATTGCTCCGAAATTCGGTTGCGACACGGAACGGCTGTAGCGGACATAGCCGTTTATATTTTTCCCTGAATAGGTCAGCGACACGCTGGGATAGAATTGCGACAGATGATATTTCGTCTCGACAGGGCTTCCACCAGGCTGATGATTGTTGACAAGACGGTATAGATAACGGTAGGTCACTCCTGCTGAGAGGCGGAATTTTTTGTAAGTACCGCTCAACGTGGTGTAGATC
>JAIDPA010000280.1 GCA_029062985.1 Muribaculaceae bacterium | reverse complement strand
AGGTGTAAAGAAATCTGGATTGGTTACTGTGGTCTTGACACGAAATAAAGAACCATGACGAAAACGGCAATCAGAAAGGGCAAAAGGAAGAAAAAATATGTCAGAAATGGGTTATACCTCTTTGAAGAGAAATGCTCCATCACCGCCTTTCGTCTTTCCTTTGTATAGATAAATTTGTGAAGCCAAAACATCCATAAAAGAAATAACAGAACCAACAGTCCAAAAATAGGGAAGATGAATCTATCTGACAAAAAATCCTTTAACAGAAGCAGTAAGGGGACTAATATCAGGATATAGTAATAGAACATAAACATCATGGGACCATCCATTTTCCCATGAGGATATTTTTCATGCTCCTTCTCGCCGAGCCACCAAAGGTAGTCAAAGAAATAGACACGATGTTTTTTATTATTCTTCATTTGGATTCTGATACATTAGGAGGATTCCGGCGATATGTTTAATGGAAATATTCAAGTTCGATAAGCCAGTTGTCCGCAATACGACGTCTTAATTTAATAAAGTTTATTCTCTCTTCCCTCTCTATTTCTTTTTTACGTATGTCATAATACAGACTGTCAAGATCACCGCCAGTCACAAAGACAGTGGAGGGTTTATACTCCATATAACCTATTTCGCTTTTTAATGCCAATGAGTCGATCGGGTCAGAGCAATATATAAACGACTTTGAAATACCGGGCCCGATAGAAAGACCGTCGTTATAGCAATCGAAAGTGAATTCGATGGGGGGAGAGCCAGTTTTACCGGCACCTGTATAGAAGTATCCGAAGTGTATCTGCTGGCATTCTATTTCCCGTAAAAGACTGTCAATTTTGGAGGCTCGTTCTTCTCCAAAATAAGATCTGCACTCAGCCACGTCGGGCCAGTAACCATGATATTGGGATGAATAATATTTTTTATTCATCGAGTCAAAGCCTTCCCAAGATGGAAATTCTTGTAGGAGTTCCACAACCTCGGTAAATGTTGACACTTTGCTGCGGAATGAATTGATCATCTCTTCATCTGAAGGAAGGTCATTGCCGAGAGTGCCGCAACCGATACACAGCACTCCTAAGAATGATACCATCCAAAGATACTTTATTCTATTCCGAAATATTCCTGTCATTCCGATCATGTTGATGGAGTTTGCCGAATGTTAATGCAAATTTAGTTATTTCTATTGATAATCGGGGTATAATGCGCAAAATTCGGCTCCATATCATGTGGATATGCCAAAAACTTAGTACCTTTGCGAAGTTAGATTAGCCAGTCTGTGTGACGCTTAGTAATGGTAGTTATATGATTATAGCGACATTGAAAATTTTAGAATATATAGATATAGATGAACGATTAAAAGAAGAATCGTTTGTCAGGTCTATATGTAACGATTATGCCAATGCTAAAAGTGGTAATCTCTATCTTGTAAAGTCTGGCAAGTATAAACTGGAATGGTACTTTTCATCAGACGGTAGTTTCAATTATTTTATGGTGGAAAAATATGAGAAACAGACCATAGAGAATGAGTATCTGACATTCTGTGACGATGCCGCAATCTTTTCCGATAAAGATTTTGTAAAGAACTATCTTCAAGAAAATGTAAAAGAAGGTTGTGTTAAGTCAGGCAACTTGGAGTTTCATATCTCAGCTGGCGTAGTTGATAGCCTCTACGTTTTACAGTCAGAATCAAAGGAGTGTAAAACTGAATATAACCCCGATTATCAGCGTGATAAGTAGCGAAAGAAAAATCCCCATTAAAAATTATGGAACTTATTGATATAATAGATAGAGATCATTTTCTCCGGCAACTTTATCCAGCGGGATTAAAAAGTGTGGCTGTCGTGGGCTTCGATGTAGGCCTTAATCACATTATACTTTCTCACTTTATATTGAATCTGAGGGTTTATTCTCAACCAGCCATTGATATTCCGAAATATGGGAAATGGTTGACCGATTATGATACAGTTGAGATAGAGCTAAGAAATAGCTACATCAACGACCTGAGTTGTCATAATTGGTTTAATAACTCCCGTAAGGAATGCTCAATAGACATCAAGGAGATTCAGGAAGGACGATGGAGTGTCAAGTTTTATAATGAAGCCGAAGACTGGCATTTAAGTTTTACCGTTGATTCCCTTATATTTAATGGCTGCAAGGTCTATATGTGTTCAGAAGAAGATTATATACCGGAATAATATACAGCAATATGTGGAATGTCAATAACAGAGTCCGATTCGAGGAACTAAAATCTCGTAATAGCCGTAAGAAACTGATCGAGAATCTTACAGTGATTGAGCCGTCGTTAGCAAATTGCAATGTCGGTGATATAAGGTTAGACTTCTTAAAAATGGAGCTTATTGCTTCTGAACATATTGTTGTAGAAAGTAAAGCCGATGGCGGTAGAGTTTATGACAAGCACTGTTATGATGAATTTTTTGCTATTGGCAAAAAGTATCTTCAAGAAAAAGGTAACTCCATGTTTAATTTTTTTCTGGCGCTTCCAGATGGCACAGGGCATGAGGTTTCCGCTGAATTGGAAATAATATTGAAAGTATAGCCGAAGATATTGGATATGTATTTTCAAAAGCCGACAGGCGAATATGAAGATATAATAGTCGTAAAGCCTGATTATTCAGCCGGTCTTTATTTCACAGTTGAGGAACATCGTTTCTTCATATCTGCTTGGTGATTATGAGAAGATACAAATATACTGCAACGACATTGACGGATGCACTGTCAAAATTACTTTCAGACGATGAAGAGAAATCAAAGGAGGGATTGAAGTTCCTGTCAATGGCTTCACGATGTGAACTGTTTGGAAAAACAGGCAATACTAACGAGATAAGACAGTGGTTCATTGAGCCGGATCATCTGAATCCTATAATCGAAGTATTTTACCACACCACGGACTCAAAAACTAAATGGGAAATAATCTCCACATTATATTCAGTATATACCAGATACATTACTCACTCGGCAATACTGAATCACCCGGACATAGGGCAAGATGAAAATGCTAAACCTCGGTGTGCTTATTTCAGAGATAAGCTTTATGCATTGGCATCGGAAAGTGTTAATTGTCCAGATAGTGCTGTTCAAGAGGTCTCGGCTTCAATTCTTGCAGAAATGGGTTGTAGCAGTGCTTGGGATAGACTCTGTGATGTACTCCGAAAGAGACATAGTTCACGCACTATCTCACGACTGACAATAACGATCCTTCGTTATTGCAACGATGAGAACAGACAAAATTCAATGACCCTAAATCAAAGGCAGAATTTGATTGAGGCGATTGACAACATAATACGGACATCCAAAAACGAACGAGTTGTTACTGATCTAAAAGATGCTTTGGAATATCTACAAAGCCGGGAGAAAAGAAGCAATATCCCTATGGCTTCAGAGCCTCAAAACTGTATAGAATCCCGATAATCAGTGCGATGAGTGGCGAAAGATAGTGATAGACTGCTGAAAATTCGTTATCTTTGCAATCTAAATCCCTGTTAGACAATTATTATGTATAATAAGTTTTATAAAGTTCTTGTTTCCTCTAATGTTGAATCATTTGAGGAGTTGTTTCAACTGATAAGAGAGAATTGTCAGTTGCTAAAACCTTTATATGCTTATAAGGCAAAATTCTCCGGATTCCTTAATTATTTATTGGAAAGAACGGCGGTATCTCAGGATGATGAGAAGGTATTTGGTATAACGATTGATTTTTTAGCCTGTAATTTAGTCAATTCTCCAGAAGATATTATTGATTGTCTACAAAACATAAAACGCAATAATCTGAGGATTCTTTTCACTAAAGAGTTGATAAGAAACCCGCTTTTGAATAAAGATGTATTGATTTCTCTCGGTCAAGACATCAAGGCTTTTCAAAGTTTACCTTATGATTTGGGTTGGATTGAGGTGCCGGTTATCCAGTATGGAAAAATGATACTATCATTAGATATTGCCAGACTCTCCGTTAAACAGATTTGTCCCCTTATAGATGTTATAAAGGATGAGTCTTTGATAGAGTTCCTATTAGGTTGGGCGTTTGAAGATAATAAATTAGATAGAGAGGGTATAGAATATTTCAAGGCTCGTTTCCCAAAGAAATATGAAACAATATCGAGCTTAGGCGATAGATGATTGAAGTGAGTGCGAATAACCGAATATTAAAGTAAAAGTGTTTGTATGGATAGCTATTACGACAAGTTAGTAATTGACCATATTGAAGAGTTGGGAATAAACTGCAAGGTTATTTCTGACCCTTCAGCTATTTGTGCTGTTATCAACAATAAATTCCCCTTTCAGGGTGAAAGGATAGACTTTAGCAGATTGAAGAATAACAAGTTCTATCAATCTGCTGATAGCAATAGTCTATCCAGTGATACTGTAGGTTTCATAAAAACTCTGTTAGAAGAAAAAAGGTTGGATGAGGAAGATACTTTTATATATGTTGGAGATGGTCTTACAGAAAATGGATATGAGTTATCTGTTAAAGAGCTGTTGAGGATAATTCCTTCCATCATAAAAGATGTTCCTCAGCATCATTACCTGATAACCAAGGATTTCAAAAAGATCATATTTATATCTTTTGAATATGCTTTAGAATTTGGTGAGCTTTATGAGGAAAATGAAGTAATGAAAATAATCCCATCTGACGACTGTAAGTCGCGGAACACATCAATCCTCTAAGAATAAAAAGCGCAACAAACTATGTCAAGCAATTATATAATAGTATGATATTTGATGAATGTAATGAAAGAGTTTTAACTCAATTCCTAAACCAGCATACCCCTGATGAATTTTTTTCAGACAAGTTCTTGATTCTGTATGATTTTGCAATGGATATACAGAATTCTAATAGTCTGCCAGGGGATTTATATATAAAACTCTTGCCATATTATACTAACTGCATACATACAGCCTGTATTAAAAGGAATAGGAATGCTATTCTTGTGGCTGATGAGTTCCATACATCGTTATTCCTTAAAAAAGAACTGATTATTAAAACGATTGGATACAATCAATATAATTCATTGATAGCTTTTTATATTAAGACTTTGAAGGAAATGATTAGTATAGATAAGTCTATACAGTTTCCTTGGATTCCTTTTTATAATACCATTATTGCCATTGAAGAAACTACAATAGAGATAATTTGTAAAGAAGTTGTAGCTGATAATAATGTTTTATTACCCTTTGCTACATACTTGTCTGTATTGTTATTAGAACAGAAAGATAATATTATATCAGAATCAGTTGATTCTCTTTATACGAAGTCACGTTTGTGGAATTTTTGTGAAAATACACCGGATGTTTTTTATTGGAATCAAAGTGTAAGAAACTGTTTTGATTTAATAATTAACAATGATTTCGCTTTTATCTTAACAAATTCCCTGAAACCCATTCTAATAGATAAATTAGGATTTTCCCTATCAGAGTTGGTTTTAGAGAAAATATATACCAATATTCGATCGGGATTATTTGAAAAAAGGAAAAAAGAATATATCAATAATTTTCGCCGGGGTGAAAATGACAATAAATATTGGACAAGTACATTCACATAATAAACTAAGTAATTGCTAAGAATGGAATTATTCAGATACTTAGCCATGAGATAATACTACTTATTGAGGTAAATGTGTAAAATCCGAAGAAAAGAAAAAATCCCGATGGCTTCATAATCTCAACAATGAACAGAATCCCTCCGATAATCAGTGCGACAAGTGGCAAAAGATAGTGATAGAGTGCTGAAAATTCGTTATCTTTGCAATCTAAGTAGATAAGATATTATGTCCCCAATCAATTATCAGTGTTTTATTCTTCCCAAAGAAGCATTGAGTGCTTTTCTTGATTTTCAAGAAAAGTGGCCGTTGTATCTATATATCCTTTTTACAGAGGAAAATCGATTTGAGATAAAATCTGTTGAATCAGTAGATATAGACTGCATAGGAAACGGTTGTTATTCATTGGCATTGAGTGTCAGTCCAATAGTGCAAAAGGAAATGCCTATAAATATTTTTCAGCAAAAATATCCGGATACTCTATTCTTTAGAATTGGTGAATTTACACAAGAGTTTTTGCGTGAGTCATGGTTATTCAGCTTAAAAATCAATACTGACGAGAATGCAAGTTGTTTGTGGAAAAGGATAAAGAATATTCTTTCAAAGAGTATGTGCAAAGGAGGATATTCAGTATATATTCCCACAATGAAAAAGAAGTACGCAAGAACTTTGCGATATACTCCCGCTGTATTGAAATACAACATGAACGGTGGATTATGTCTTCCGGAGGGTGGCAATAATATCATATACGAATTAGGCTTAGTGGAAGCTGAGTAAATAATCATTTGAATATGGACGACATTAATAAGTTATCTGATTTAGAAGGTATCATCCAATCTTGTCTTTTGAAAGAGGAAGATATTATTTTTTGCAGCAAATTGCTGCTTATGCTTACTATGTCAAGCGAAAACCGGGAATGGATTGAAGATCTATGTATTGAAATAATCAATTCACAACGCGACGTGGAATTATGTGGTCTTGCGGTAACTTGCCTCGGTCATTTAGCCAGAATACACAGATCAATAAGTCAGAAAAAAGTAATGGAGGTTTTGAAACC
>JAIDPA010000028.1 GCA_029062985.1 Muribaculaceae bacterium | reverse complement strand
TACTTCCTCCAATTCGCAGTATGGGGGTGTTATCTAACATGTTTCGGACAATTTCTTGGAGCAGGTGGTCTCGGAGAGGATATAGCATGGTTTTACGCCGCTATTGGAATCGTATCCATAATCACTCCTTCTCTTTTCGGACGCATTGCTGATAAAACAGGAAGACCGGAACAGTTATTGGGAATTTGTCATCTCCTTGCTGCCATAATGATGATAATAATGTGGAGCTACGGGATGACTCATCAGAAACTGGAGTTCAGAATATTTTATACGATGTATCTGACATTTCTTGCATTTTATATGCCGACTATGGCACTTGCCAACACTACAACTTTCGGACTGCTTACTCAAAAAGGATTCAACACGGTAAGCACTTTCCCCTCAATCAGAATATGGGGGACGATAGGATTTATTGCAGCTATGTGGTTTGTCAATTCAGCTTACTGGCATAATGGCACTCTTGGCTTTGTTTTTAATGATAAGAACGATTTAGGTCATTTACGTTTTCAATATAACGCAATGCAGTTGCTTTGTAGTGGCATAATTGGTTTTCTTACCTCTTTTTACGCCTTTTTCCTACCTCGAACGAAGGTAATTCAGCGTAAACAGCATAAGGATACTGAGTCCTTATCCTCTTCCCTAAAGATTATTTTCAGTAAAAAGAAAATTATTGTCTTTCTTTTTTTCGTAATATTTTCGGGTGTTTGCCTCCAGATATCAAATGGATTTGCAACCCCTTATATAACACACTTCATCGGGTTAGAAGAATACAATGCTTCGATTGCTTCCGGGAATGCCACAATGTTATTTTCTCTTTCGCAGATTGCGGAGGCAGCCTTTGTTTTGCTTGTAAGCTTTACAATGAAAAGATTGGGAATTAAAGGTGTGTATGCTATTGGTCTATGTGCATGGGCATTACGCTTTTTAATGCTCGGTGTTGGAAATCCCGGAGATGGGCTTTGGCTTTTGATAGGCTCTATGCTGATATACGGAATCGCCTTTAATTTCATAACTATTGCCGGACATCTTTATATTCAGCAAATCGCTCCACAACACATGAAAGGCTTCGCACAAGGGTTAATGATGTTTATGAGTAATGGTATTGGAGCAACTTTCGGAACGATAGTTGCAGGTGCTATTGTCAACAAATGGTGTAAATGGGAATTGGTTTCAATCCCTTCCTCTGGCGCTTCAATGCGTTTATTTATGGGAGATTGGGAATTGCCTTGGCTGATATTTGCCCTTTACGCACTCGTTATAATGATTCTTTGGCTGATATGCTTTAGAAATAAGTTTAACAATAAAAATTTATAAAAGATGAGAATTACGATACTCGTATGTTTCATATTAATTGTTTCATCCTCACTATTTTCACAAATATTCAATAGCGAGATTTCAAGTGTTGATTCAAAAACTTCAGTGGATTCTATCTCTGAATCAATCGACTACCAGTTAAAAAACTACCCTTCGTCTCAATTAAGAGATGTGTATAAGAACTTCATGCAGGACTTTTTCGGTCCGGGTCATATAATCGGAGATACTGCGGCGTCAGGTAGATACCTTCGTAAAGAACTTGAGGAGAACACACCTTTTGAGGGTCCGCTCTTCGAGAAAACAGGTTATAAGGGTAATTTTTATAGAGTTAATCTTTCTCTAATTAAAGATGGTGTGATTCCCTATGAAATTTTCTTTGAATCTTTCGTTAAGAGTGTTCAAGGAATCGTTCCTCCTGAAGGAACTGCTTGGATAAAGACCTGGAATAAGATTGACTCTCTAATTCAATCGAAAGGTGTCAGGTTCATTGATGAAGATAAAGATCGCAAAGAGCTAAATGAACAATTTACAAAAGGAAATTATATTGCCCATCATAGCAAAAGATTTAATGATTCTGTTCATTTTCATTATAGGATTATCTCAAAAGAAATTTTTGAAGATATAATTTTTCCTTATATCAAAGAGAAAAAAGATAAATAAAAGTAAGGCTGCATGTTTCAACAGAAATGTTAAACCATGCAGCCTTACTTTCATTATTATTTAGAGTTAAATTTTAAATTCCGGGAGCCATAAAATTTGAAACAACGTTACCCGGGGCACCTTTTTCCATTAGTTCCTTACTAAACGAGAAAGAGGCAGCATCAGTATCAGTAGTAACAGATAATAATGCCGGACCTTCCGCAGAAAGCCAACGACGCATAGCCGGTTCAAGTTCAGAGGGAACAGTGACAGTTTCAGCCTGAAATCCCATTGCCTGAGCCACCTTGGCAAAATCAGGATTCTGAAGACTAACCTCACTTGGCTTGAAATCTGCAAGTTCCATCTCCCATTTTACAAAAGCCAACGCCCTGTTGTCAGCCACAAGAATTTTGACAGGAAGATTTTGCTGGATGACCGTTAACATTTCGCCCATCAACATTGCAAGACCTCCATCTCCTGAAATAGAGATGACCTGACGTCCCGGGCAACTTACAGCTGCTCCAATAGCCATCGGCAATGCGTTTGCCATTGAACCATGTGTGAAGGATCCAATCATTTTTCTATTTTTTCCGGCAGTGAGATAATGACTTGTCCAGACGTTGTTCATACCGGTATCAACCGTTACAATGCAATCATCCGCTGCAAGTTTATCAAGAAGATAGAGCATATATTCCGGTCTTATACAATAGTTCTTACCGGGATTATCTATTGGAATCCGGAATTTCTCTTTAATCAGTTCCCAATCAGACAAAGCTGTTTGAAGAAATTCCTCATTAGTTTTTGTTTCAATTAAAGGCAATAATTTTTCCAGAAAAAGTTTTGAGTCAGCTCTGACTCCAAGATTAAGTTTCGCCCGTTTACCGAGGCGTTCGGCTCTCACGTCAACCTGTATTATTGTTTTATCGGTCGGGAAAAATCCCGGATATGGGAAGTTAGTGCCCAAAATGACAACTACATCAGCATTAGCTATAGCTTCTTCAGCCGACCACATACCAAGATAACCCATGTGCCCTACGTAATTTGGCATATCACGCGTCATCTCCATCTGAGATTTATAAGATGTAACGACAGCTGCCTTTAATTTTAAAGAAAGCTCCTTTACAAGTTCAACTGCCGTAATAGCGCCACACCCTGCATATATTGCAATCGTTTTAGCCCCGTTTATCATATCGGCAGCCTTATTTAATTCTTCATCTGAAGGCTCCGGAAGTCGTTCGGTATAAGAAGGAAGTGTTGACGCAGAATCATCTGCAGCGGCTTGTGTGATAACATCAGCAGGAAGTCCGACCACACCTACTCCACCCCGAGAAATCGCAGTTTGAATGGCACCATGCACCATGCTCGGCACTTGCTGAGGAGTTACTGCCATCTCATTATAGACAGTACAATTGGAAAACAGTAGGATTGGATTAGTTTCCTGAAAATATCCTGTTCCAAACATTGCTGAAGCACATGTAGATGCAATTGCAAGCACAGGAGCATTCGACCTCTGAGCATCATATAATCCGTTAATCAAATGAACATGTCCCGGACCGCTGGAGCCCGCACATACAGCAAGTTTTCCTGTTAGTTGAGCTTCTGCACTGGCAGCAAAAGCACCTGCTTCCTCATTACGCACATGCACAAAATTTATCCTTCCATCCTTTGTGATTGCATCAGTCAGAGCATTAAGACTATCGCCAGTAATGGCATACAAATTCTTGACACCGGCTTCTACAAGTTGCTCCACAAGTTGTTGGGCAACATTTTTTGTATAATTCATAGTATAATATTTTTAATAGACAGTTATCTTAAGTCTGTATTGATTTATAAATTTAAGAGCTACTAAATATGAGTATAATTCTCAAAAATAAGTTCACACTTCTTTATAACAAATAATTAAACCGAATGGTCATATAGATTTTAAATTATATCCTACAGTCTTTCTGATCCAATTGATATACTTAATACAATACACCTAACGTTTTACTTATAGTTACAACACTGACAAATTCTTATTTATGAATAGTTATTACTCCTTCTTATTTTTCATACTTTTTGCATTTTCACATAGTTTTTCTGTCTGCGCATATCCATCCTCCCCTGATTATATCGCTTTGGCAGATTCAGCTGACTTCTATATAAAAAGGGAAAAATGGGCAAAAGCTGAGGAAACTATTATAAGGGCATTACGTCTGGAACCCGGTAATTTTTCTAATTCTCAATTATTTTCCAATCTTGGCATAGTGCAGTCTAATCAAGGACGGCATCAAGAGGCTCTGGAATCATTCCGCCTTGGATTAAGTATCGCTCCTCGCTCAACTACACTCCGTAACAACAGAGCAAGAACAAGAATGTTGCTCTCTGACTATGTTGGAGCGCTGGAAGACCTGAACGAATCATTAAAGACTGATTCTATCCAGGAATGGCCATTACAAATGAGAGGTCTGATTTTTCTTCAAAATGACAATTTGGAGGCAGCTGAAAAAGATTTCCTTTTTCTAATTGCAAATTTTCCGAAGAACGAAGTTGCAATGACAGGATTAGGAAGAATTGCTGAGAAAAAAAATAGAAATGATGATGCGTTGAGATATTATGATGAAGCTTTACTCATATCTGATGATGCCGAGACAAGAAGTTTGCGAATATTATTAAAAATAAAATTAGAAAAATATTCTGAAGCATCCGCAGATATTCGTAAAAGTCTGGAAAAATATCCCCGGGAACCGATCTTTTATGTATTAAGGGGGTATCTGCATAGACTGAATTATAGGAACGAAGAGGCGGACGCTGATAAAAAAATTGCTCTTGAAAAAGGAGCGGATCCGATAATTGTAGAGCAGTTTCTTCCATAATTAAATCTTAAGCGCAAAATAAATATTTTGCTGATTTATATTTCTCTAAAGATTCATGAGTTAAAGCGTCATATCTCTTCAGATCAAAAAAGAAGGAAATTTTATTCCTTTAATTTAGAAAAATTTCGTTAACTTTGCATCAAGATTTACAAAAACAGGTCTTTCTGAAATGACTCAGAACCATAACACCAATAAAAATGAATAATCTTTCCCTTCATATTGAATATCTTTTGCTCAGACATGATTGTGTAATTGTGCCGGGACTTGGTGCTTTTATTGCAACTCAGACTAAGGCACGCATAGATCATGAAAATGGTGTTATATTACCCCCTATGAGAACCGTTATGTTTAACCATTCTGTAACGGTTGATGATGGTCTTCTTGCAAACTCTTTTGCAAGAAAATCCGGTTTATCATTTGAAGATGCTCGCCAAATAATATTTCGGGAGGTCAATATTTTAAAATCCGAAATATCTACAAACGGAAAATATTCATTAGGAAAGCTGGGTACTTTCTTTCTGGGTGACGAAAACACTCTATTTTTCTCACCGGCACAGGATAGAAAAGTATTGTCATCTTTAGGCTACTTACCTGTAAATTTTGTTAATATCAGCTCTGATTCAAAAAGCAGTTTAGAGACATCTCCTTCTCAACAATTATCAGAGAAACCTAATATTAAAAGAAGAAAATTCAGGTTTAAAAAAGTGTTGTCTCGTGTTGCCGTTATTTGTGGCATTGTGGCTGCAGCTTCAATTGCATCATTATATTCCCCGGTCCCATCCGATTCTCGCGAACAACGTGCATCCGTTGTTCCTGTTGAGGCTTTGATACCTAAGAAATCCTCAGCAGTAAATACATCTGACACCATTTCAAGAAAGGGGCTGGAATCTATTTCAAATACCAAACAATCAGAACCTCGTCATTATCTTATAGTGGCAACATTTAAAACTTTAGAAGAAGCGGAAAATTTTACTGATAAGTATTCATCAGAAGATTTTCCTTTAATGACAGTTTCTTCTAAAAGAGTTACAAGAGTTGCCGTCGCAGCTTCTGATGATAAAGAGACTCTGCAGGCTCGTTTAAATTCACCTGAAATAACTAAACATTTTTCCCAGGCATGGATATGGAGCCGATAAAAGCTTCATCTAAAAGTTTTAATATCTTCAATGTCTTCTTCAATAGAATTAAAAGATCTCACGACCGGTTATGTCTCTCAAAAAAGTTTGGTTGAGGTAACGACAAATCTGAATGCACACCTCACATCGGGAGAAATGACTTGTCTGATGGGTCCAAATGGAGCGGGGAAATCAACGCTTCTGAAAACATTATCCGGGTTTCTGAAACCTATAGCAGGAGAGATTATTTTATTTGGCAAACCTATTCAGGACTTTAATGAGACTGACTTGGCAAAGTTGATAGGTGTAGTTCTAACTGAACGCTTGTCTGTTAGCAATATGACAGCCGAAGAATTAGTAGCGTTAGGGAGAAGTCCATACACAGGGATATGGGGAAATTTATCTTCAGAAGATCATAGAATTGTAGATGACTCAATCATTCTGACGGGAATTGAAAATCTAAAAAAAAGAAGAGTAACTACCCTCAGTGATGGTGAGCGTCAGAAAGTATTAATAGCAAAAACTCTTGCACAACAGACTCCGGTGATTTTTCTCGACGAACCGACTGCCTTCCTTGACTATCCAAGTAAAGCTGAGATAATGTTATTGCTGAGAAAACTCGCAAATGAAGAAAGAAAGATTATTTTTATCTCCACCCATGATCTCGAATTGGCTCTTCAAATAGCAGATAAAGCTTGGCTGCTCGACAAAGAAAAAGGAATTTCGATAGGGACACCGGCAGAGCTTTCTGAAAATGGAGATATAGGAAGATATTTTGACCGAAAAGGATTATTCTACGATAAAGAAAGACGAATATTCAGAGTCAATTGAGTAACTCTGAATATTCGTCTTTCTTTACTAATTGCAGAATGTTGATATATTATTTCAGGAATTTAGCTAAACTAAAAGAGCCACTACTATACCCGAAAAAATCAATACAAAGTTGCCTACAGCGTATGTGACAGTGTAACCCATTGCAGGGAGAGTACTTTCAAGATTATCCTGTATCGCGCCTAATGCCGCCACCGCATTACGACTCCCTGCAACGCATCCTAAAGTCTCAGCTGCTGAAAATCTGAATATCTTTTTTCCTATGAAAATAGAAATAATCAAAGGTAAAGACGTACAGATGGCTCCAATAAAGAACAATCCTACACCTACTTCTTTCAGACCACTAATAAATGAGGGACCGGCAGAAAGCCCAACGACAGCAATGAACACATTCAGTCCCATATTATCCATCACCCATAGCACAGGCTGAGGAATACGTCCAAACGTAGGACGACGGTTTCTAAGCCAACCTAAAAATAAACCTGCAATAAGAGCTCCGCCACTTGTGCTTAACGAGATGGGAATTCCTCCCATTCTAATTGTTATCGCACCAATAAGACAACCTATTGCAATGCCGAGCCCTACAAACACCATATCTGTTTCGTCAGTATGACGATCTGAAAATCCTATCTCATCAACTGCATTTGCAACGTCCTCCGGCAAACCGACCAATGTGACTATATCTCCCCTTTGTAATTTAGTTTTTGAGCGTATAGGCAGAGAGATATTATTTCTGGAAATACCTCTTAACATCACACCTCTCATACAGGGAAAATGCCTCAGCTCCCCTATTGTCTTCCCTTCTGCTCCTTTCTTGGACACGGTGACCGGCAAATTCTCAGTGCCGAAACTCATCAATTCATGGTCGACCACTTCCGGTCCAATCACATCCCCCTCTTTTACCATAGTCTCCCTTCTGCCTCCCAGGACAACCGTATCTCCTCTTCTGACAAGAACATCCGGTGCAGGTTCTACTATCTCTCCATTTATCCGTAAACGTTCTACAAAGAGACGGACTCCTTTCTCCTTCATTCTTCTTTCTATCTCATCCACTCTTTTCGGAATACGGAAAAAAGATGATTCAGCTTTATACGATCTGAAGGAGACCGGTCTGTTTGCAGGAATCATTCCGGCTTCAGGAGTAAATTCTCCCATGTCAAGTTCCGCCTCTATAGCTGCTGTCTCTTCTTTAACTTTTTTTAAACCGCCTAACAGACGAGGTCCAAGATTGGCGACCACCCAGGCAGTGCCTATTGTTCCGAATACATAACAAACTGCATAAGCTGAAGGAATCATGCCGATAAGATAATTTGTCTTATCCTGCGGCATACCTAATGAACGCAAGGTGTCTCCGCCGACACCAATGACAGCCGAGATAGTTTGTGAACCGGCGAATATTCCTATTGCCGTCCCGGTATTATAACCCATAATCTTAGACACAACGATACAAACACTCACACAAATCAATCCTTCCACTACAGCGAATCCAATCTGTTTAAGTCCATCTCCTTTTAGAGAACGGAAAAACTGCGGACCGACACTGTATCCTATCGAAAACAAAAAGAGCATGAAGAAAACTGATTTCACCGGCTCAGATATTTCGATTCCTATCTGACCGATTAACACTCCAACAAGCAAAGTCGCCGTCACAGGTCCGAGAGAAAACGATTTAAATTTCAAATTACCAAGCCAGAAACCAACACCCAATGTAAGAAAAATTGGGACTACAGTATTATCCCTAAGTAGTTGAAAAAGCCATTCCATAATTA
>JAIDPA010000279.1 GCA_029062985.1 Muribaculaceae bacterium | reverse complement strand
TCTTCACAGAAGCAGGCGACAAGGTCTCAGTACGTCCTTCAGGCACAGAGCCTAAAATCAAGTTCTATGTTGAGGTAAGGGAAGAAATGCCCTCAAAGGCTGATTATGAGGCAACCGTAAAGAAAGCTGATGAGAAAATCAAGCAAGTAATTGCTGACATGGGAGCTGATAAATAAACAGTTTGAGTCATATTTCTTTATAAATATCTGAAAAAGTTGTGTCAAGGTGTCACCTCGACACAACTTTTTTGTTTCTATATTAGCGGAGCAACTGCTATTAGCGGAGCAACCATTCCTCTAAATGCATTAACACTTAACGTTATGAACCCTGATCGACGCTTTAGTCTTCTTTTAAGAATCCTTCTGCCGGTGTTATTGTTTATACCGGCTCATTCTGTTTTCTCCCAGATTCCCATCCGCATCAGAGTGACGGAAGCTATCCCTCCTGATTCTGTCGATAGGGAAAGGATGTCGAAAAAGCATTTCTGGAGAGCATCTGCTGAAGTCGTTGGGTTCAATACCGGTCTTTGGGCGTTCGACCGTTTCATTCAGCATGGTGATTTTTCATATATCAGTTTCAACACCATAAAGGAAAATTTCAGGGAAGGATTCAAGTGGGATAATGACAAACTTGGCACAAACACTTTTCTGCATCCCTATAATGGCAGCCTATATTTCAATGCAGGGCGCTCAAACGGTTTCAATTTCTGGCAATCAGAGCTTTTTGCCATTGCCGGAAGCGGAATGTGGGAGTTGTTCATGGAATGTGAATACCCGTCAACAAATGATTTCATCGCCACCCCTATCGGCGGAGCCGCGCTTGGAGAAATTCTTTTCCGTGCTTCTGATGCCGTTCTCGACGACCGTCTTACGGGAGGACCACGTGCGGGCAGAGAAATTGCTTGCTTCATCCTCTCTCCGATGAGAGGAATAAACAGAATAGTTACCGGCGACGCTTGGAAAGTCCGTCCCACAAGGGGGCGTTTGTTCGGGCAGCCAAATTTTGCCCTACGTGCTTCAATAGGTTATCGCGCCTTGCAATATAACGGACATTTCAGGGATATTCATCAAGGGCTCGGTATGCAGATTGATGCAGAATACGGAGACCGATTCGAGGTGAAATCCACTTCTCCCTACGATTATTTTACGTTTAAAGCTCAGCTGCAGATGATGAAGACGCAACCTTTTCTTTCTCAAATTGAGTTAAAGGGAAGACTTCTGGCTCGAGAGCTTTTCGATAATTATGGCTCAAAGGGAAGCCTCGGTTTATATCAGCATTTTGATTTCTATGACAGCGACACAATCGGAACATTAAGGAAAGTGCCCTTCAAACTCGGCATACCGGCTTCGGTTGGAGCGGGATTTATGTTCAGAGACGTCGACAGAAAAACCCACGTTTTCGATTGTTTTGCCCATGCAAATATTGTCGCTTTAGGGTCAATTCTTTCTGATCACTATACGACTGACGAACGCAACTATAACTGGGCTACAGGGTTCTCTCTTAAAGCGGGTGTGAATCTGGTGATGAGAAAAAACAGGCTTTCGATTTCAGCCTCTCACAATTATTACCGACTGTTCACATTGAAAGGATATGACTACGGCACTGACCTCAGAATAGTGAATTTCAGGAAGCTGAATGTCATGGGCGACAAATCGGTTGCTTCTCTAAATATGACTGAAGCAAGATTAGACTGGAGAATATGGCGTCGTTTCTATGCCACCCTTCTATTCACCAACTATGTGCGTTCGTCACATTATCGTGATTTTGACCATGTGAAGACATATTCTTCATCTCTCTCTTTAATGGCTTCATATAAGTTTTAATTTAATTCCTATTTCGTAAGTTTAACCAAAATATCAATATCTTATGGCAAAAGTATCTTGGCGTCCCGGCACGCAGATCTATCCTCTGCCTGCTGTCATTGTTACAGCAGGTAATTCTCCTGAAAATTGGAATATGCTGACAGTGTCATGGACAGGCACAATTTGCTCGGATCCTGCTATGTGCTATATCTCAGTCAGACCTGAAAGAGCCTCCTACCCTCTCTTAGTGGAGAACATGGAATTTACTATAAATCTGACCACTGTTGAAATGGCAAGAGTCACCGATTGGGTCGGAGTGAGATCCGGCCGCGATTATAATAAATGGGAAAAAACAGGACTGACACCTTTGCCCGGTGAGACCGTATCCTCTCCTACCATCGAACAGTCTCCACTCAGCATCGAATGCAGAGTGAAATCAATAATTCATCTCGGCACTCATGATATGTTCATAGCCGATGTCCTCAACGTTAGAGCTGATTCCCGTTATCTTGACGAAACCACCGGCAAATTCTCTCTGGAGGATGCCAACCTCCTTGCTTATTCTCACGGTCTTTATCACGCTTTGGGAGAAATAGTGGGGAAATTCGGTTTTTCAGTAAAAAAACAATGAAACGGTCTAAACATAGAAAGTCCTACCATTGAATTGCTATTTACAACGGAGAAATTACCTATACATGGCGATTGCAGAAGAGTTATGGATAGAGTAATTTTGCAATTGAAAAGAGAGGCTTTCTCCTTTCAGTTATTTTTAATTTTGAGTTATTTTTGTTATTTAGAGTTTGACAACGGACACTCCAATGGTTCTTGCCCTGAGGCAGAACCATTGGCAGAGGTCGGTCATCGGTAACAACTGACAAATGGCAACTTCATTAAACTATAAATATCAGCCATCCGACAGAATGGCACACCTCATAGCTGACCATTATCAACTCATACAGGTAATGAGCAGATTTGGCATTCCCCTTGGCTTCGGCGACTTCACCGTGGAGCAGACTTGTCGTGAAAACGGTGTGGATTGCGAGACCTTTCTGACGGTTGTGAATTTCGTGGTCGACGGGTTGCCTAATTATAAGGCACACTCATCAGTATCACTTAAAGCTCTCCTGCATTATCTCAAGCAAAGCCATATTTATTTTCTTGAATATCTTTTGCCGGCAATCAGGAGAAAACTTCTTGATGGCATTCATTTACGCACAGACGATGTCTCATTTCTCATTCTAAAATTCTTCGATGATTACGTCAATGAGGTGAGGACACACATGGAATATGAGGAAAAAAATGTATTCGCTTATGTAAATGCACTTCTTTCCGGTGAGATATTTTCCGATTACACTGTGACTACTTATAGCGACCACCATGAACAGGTTGGTTCAAAACTTAAAGAACTGAAAAATTTAATAATCAAATATTGTCCGCAAAGCGCCAATACAAATCTTCTCAATGATGCGCTTTACGACATCTACCGGTGTGAAGAAGAACTTGAGAACCATTGCCGGGTAGAGGATTGTCTGCTCGTGCCTGCCATTATAAACCTCGAGAAATCTCTTGAAAGTAAAGTCTGACTTAATCCGGACACCACCAAATCAGCATCCTATTCTTCACATAATCTCCACTATTTTCTAAATCATGACAAGCAACGAAAAACCTTTGATTCTCATTGCAGAGTCATCTCCTGTGCTTGCTGCCGGTTTCTCACAATGTCTCCGACGTATTCAGGGTATTGTCCCTAATATACGTGAGGTCAAGACTCCTGCTGACCTTCAGGATTGTGTAAAGGCTGAAATTCCGGGCATCCTTATTGTCAACCCCACCTTCGGAGGAATTTTCAATCCTTCGGATTGGAGAAACGATAATAATGCCCCCGACACAAAAATAGTGGCTATTGAAATCGGTAAACTCAGCCGCCAGACCGCATCTCTTTTCGACGAAGTTATTTCTGTCATTGACGACATGGATGTCATATCTCAAAAGATAAAGGCATTATGCACTACGGAATCTGACCTTGCAAATGAAAAAGAAACTCTCTCCCAGCGAGAAAAAGAAATTATCTCATGGGTGGTCAGAGGAATGACAAACCAGGAGATTGCCGACAAACTTTTCCTCTCTATACATACAGTCATTACCCACCGCAGAAACATAGCACGTAAACTTGAGATACATTCTGCAACCGGTCTGACAATATATGCCATCGTCAATAAAATTGTAGATATAGCCGATATTAAACTCTGAGCGGTCTATTTTCATCTTGCCTTAGCCATTTTTTCCATATTTTTTTGTAATTTTGCAATTAATTAGAGTTGTTATGCCCTGAGTGTATGAAACCCGGGGGAAAGAACTTTACTAATAATTTAATACTATTGTGAATAATGGCAGTGAAAAAGCCTTTTGGAAAACGCAAATCAAGTGACGATTCTTTTGATATAGACCCGGCAGCCCGCAAACGTGTCAGCAGAAACCGAACTATAGTCAAATGGCTGTGGATCTCTTTCTTAGCTCTCGGTGGACTTATAGCTGTGTTCCTGCTTCTGATTTACAACGGAGTGATCGGCTATATGCCTCCTATCGAAGAGCTGGAAGACCCTCACGACAAACTTGCTTCAGTCGTGATTGCTTCTGACGGCACCACCGAGTTGGGACGCTATTTCGCCGGTGCCGGCAACCGTGTTAATTCTGACTATGAAAAGGTCTCCCCTTACGTAATAGACGCCCTTATTGCCACTGAAGATGAGCGTTTCTTCTCTCATTCGGGAATTGACTTTATCGCTCTTGGCAGAACCGGTGTCAAGACACTGCTTCTTGGAGATAAATCTTCGGGTGGAGGTTCTACAATCACTCAGCAGCTTGCAAAGCAGTTGTATTCACGCCCGTCTTCAAATCTTTTCAAGCGTGCAATGCAGAAGCCCATCGAATGGATGATTTCAATCAAACTTGAAAGATTCTATACTAAAGAGGAAATCATCAACATGTATCTCAATCGTTTTGACTTCCTCAACAATGCTGTCGGAATTAAGACTGCTGCTAACGTATATTTCGGGAAGGAGCCTCAGGAGTTAAAAGTTGAAGAGGCTGCCATGCTTGTGGGTATGCTGAAAAATCCGAGTTTCTACAATCCGCTCAGACATGCGGAGCGAACCCGCGAACGCAGAAATGTAGTGCTCGAACAGATGGTGAAGGCAGGCAAACTCTCACGTGAAGACGCTGATTCACTGAAAAATCTGCCTTTGAAGCTTGACTATCACAGAGTGGATCATCGTGAAGGCGGCGCGCCGTATCTACGCGAAGAATTACGCCATCTCATGACGGCTAAAAAGCCTGTCAAGCCTAACCGTAAAGATTACAGCAGTGCACTCGGATATACTCTTGCCCTGGGGCAATATAATACTGATTCCACCCAATGGGAAGAAAATCCTATGTACGGCTGGATTCTTAAGAATCCTAAGCCGGATGGCTCTTACTATGATATCTATACGGACGGTCTGAAAATCTACACCACAATTGATGTCAATATGCAGCAATATGCTGAAGAAGCTGTCTATGAACATCTGGGTGGCACCTTGCAACCCGCCTTCTGGGCTGAAAAGAAAGGTCAGGCTACCGGACCTTACACCACCAACACTTCAGAATTAAGCACTGCGGGCGTTCAGAAACTAATAAAGAATGCCATGAAGCAGACTGAAAGATGGCGTGTATTCAAGAAAGCAGGAATGTCGGAAGCTGATATTGAACGCACTTTCCACAAACCTTATCAGATGGACGTTTTCACCTATATCAAGGAAAATGGAAAATATCATCCCGGTTCAAAGACCGTAACAATGACTCCCTATGATTCCCTTTTATATATGAAATCTATTCTGCGGACGGGAATGATGAGTATGGATCCGGTAAGCGGGCATGTGAAAGCTTATGTCGGGGGGCCGGATTTCAACTATTTTCAGTATGATATGGTGTCACGTGGAAAAAGGCAGATCGGTTCTACTGCAAAACCTTTCCTTTATACACTTGCAATGGAACAGGATTATACCCCATGTTCTATGTTCTCAAATACGCAGCCTACTTTCGGCAATTGGTCTCCACGAAATTCGGGAAGTGCGCGTGTCGGGGAAATGGTTGACCTGCGTTGGGCTCTTACCAACTCCAACAACTGGATTTCAGCAAGACTTGTCTATGAATTAGGTGCGAAGAATCTTGCAAATAAAATGAGGATGTTTGGTGTGACCGGTCATATTGATGCCACCCTCCCGTTGGCTCTCGGCACAGTTGATGTCCCCGTAAAAGAAATGGTTGGAGCATACACCACATTTGCAAACAAAGGTATGCGTGTCGATCCTGTGTTTGTCACAAGAATAGAAGATAATCAGGGCAACCAAATTTATTCTGCAGCCCCGCATCTAAGTGAGGTCACTGACGTAAAAGCATATTATAAGATTCTTTCAATTCTTCTGAATGTTGTCGACAGCGGAACTGCTGCATCCCTAAGAAGCCGTTACGGAATTTCTGCTCAAATGGGTGGTAAGACCGGTACAACCAACTCCAACTCCGACTCATGGTTTATGGGATTCACCCCTGATCTGGTGACCGGTGTTTGGGTAGGTGGTGAGGAAAGATATATCCATTTCAATACGATGGCTCTCGGACAAGGTGCCCGTGCGGCTCTTCCTATCTACGGCTACTATATGCAGAAAGTCTACGCCGATAAAAAACTCCCCTACTCTCAATCCACAAAATTTGAATTCCCTGCGGATTTCGATCCCTGTGAAGGTCAGATTTATGAATCTTCCGGTGAAGTAGAGGAGCAAGCAGTGACAGAGGGGTATTTCGATTGATGCTATTTCTCATCCCTCAAAAATTCTTAATGATTAAATCGTTTTTTAAATAATGATATTACCTATTTATCTCTACGGGCAACCTGTCCTAAGAAAAGAAACAGATGAAATCGACGAGGATTATCCGGAATTAAAAAAACTCGTTGAGAACATGTTTGAAACCATGTATCATTCCGATGGTGTCGGTCTGGATTCCCCTCAGGTCTGGCTCCCTATCAGTATGTTTGTTATCGACGGGAATGTTCTTGCCGAGAATTTCCCTGAGTGTAAAGGGCTAAAAAT
>JAIDPA010000278.1 GCA_029062985.1 Muribaculaceae bacterium | reverse complement strand
CATATATTCTCCAGTTTATTTTATTGGGCAGAGTGTCTTCCGAAATTGGAAGTCTGTATTTCGATATGCCGTTCAAAGATTGTCTCAATGGCTCAGTAATAATTTCTGAAGCACCTGTTTTCTCCATAATGGCACCCAATAAGGCACGGACGTATGGTGCATACCTCAACGCATACTGTGCAAGTTTAAGCTGCCGTTCCTCATCAAGGCCCTTAACTATCAGCATTATTCTTTTACAAGCCTCATCTGGTGTAGTTCCGGGAATTTCCTTTATAAACCTTATGCAATCCAACAACCGCAGCAGATCAATTTCCGCTTCCGGTATTGGGTTAGGTTGCAGGACAAATGATATGCGGTAGTTTCCTCTTTTCAGAGGACGACGGTACCGGTTTGTGCCAATCTGGATTTCTGATGAGATCTGGGTTGTGAGGGAGTATTGTGAAAAGGCTGCACCTCCGGTAAGATAGCCGATAGTTATACCGTTCTTGACAAGATATTCCTTCGCAATCTGAGCAGGAGAAGGTTTCAGCGCACCGAACATGGTAATCCGTGGCTTGAAATATTTACCGTTGGACAACTTCGATATTTCACCGCGCTCCGCCATACGTTGCAACGCCCTTGCCGCCGCGTCACGCTGACTGATTTCGCAGTCGAGGTCAGAGGCAACAAACACGAAGTCATCGGGAAAATCCGAAACCATCTGTTTTATTTTCTTTGCGGTGGTCATTTACATATAGTGTTTCCGGGTGCAAAGATAATAATTTTGTCGGATTTATTGCGTAAAAAAACCGACAAAATTTGAAATTCCCTCTGCATTTTCTTGGTGGAGTGGAGAAAATTCACTAACTTTGCAGTCAAACAGAGGACCTTGATAGAAGGGGTATGTGTGGAAAGCGTTGTAAAGCCTGTGCAAAACGCCTCAAAACGCTATAAAATAGCAGTGTAGCATCGGGAGTTTTCTCCCTTTAGATAACACCTAAATGATTGATATTCAGCTATGTCTGATTTTAAGATTAATACTGGTGGCACCACCCCTCAAATTGCAAATCGCTAATTCTAAATGAGTTAGCGATTTTTCTTTATTCATTATCTCAAAAGTGTCCTATTAAGTGTCCTATAAAAAGTGAATCCGGATGAATCTAACTGAAACTCGATGCTATCTCAATTCCTAAATAAACCTAAATAAAGCCTACCCTCAGGATAATATAAGATGACAGAGCATCCGGGTAATATCCCCGAAGCCCCGTCAATGTTTTCTTTTGATTCTCAGAAAAGAGCAGATGCCTCTGGTAAGGCAGACTTTGATACTACCGTCCACGTGTGACTAATTGCAAATGCTTCTGCGGTCTCTACTGATTTGAATCCGGCACCACCTGCTTTGTGAAGTTATTTGTCATTACCATCTATGATAAGATACCTCTCTTGCCCCTTCTCATTTAGGAACTTCTGAATAATAACTTTCTGTGTCATTTTAGGTATTGTTTAAATTTGAAATTTTTGTTTCTCCTCGCTGTAGTGCGAGAATGTCTTTTTTATTGTAATAGCACTTCCTATTTATTTTTCTCGGCATAAGGAGTCCCTGTTTGCCCCAATTATAAAGGGTAGTCTCCTTAATCTTTAGATAGACCATGACCTGTTGTCTAGTCATCAACTCATCGTCCGGTCCGGAAATTTCAGCCGTTGAATTCTGCCTACCTTGAGGCAATGAGGTTGCAAAGGTCTGCAGGTCGTTAAGGGTGACTATGATCTGGACGCCACCAAATCCTTTATTGATTAGATCATACAACTCAATCATTTAATATTCGAGCTAACATTTTATACGAGAGAGAATCAATCTCTCCTTATATATTAATACTCAGTATTTCATATTTTGTCTATGCATTTCTATATAAAAATTGATTTTTTAGGAAAGCTCCATTTTAACAATATTTAAGATTTCAAACTTAGACAAAATCTAAAAGAGAGACTATACACATATATAAAGATTAAAGTATTTAATCAATGAAGTATCAATAATAAGAATTTAAGAAAATGACTAGAAAGAGATTTACAAAAGACTATCATGACCTTCCTGTCAATGCTTGTAGAATACTTAGTATACGATGTAACGTATCTACAAAACTTAACTTATCAAATAGAATATGACACCGAAATTTGATTATTTCAAGCTCCGGCTTCCTTCTGATTCTGTGGTAATAAAAGATGCCTCAGTATTTTCACACATTATTAATAAAGATGGAGAAGAAACACAGATGCGTTATGTTCAAAGCACGCCCTTCTCTTACGAGATACTCATAGACCTCCTGCGTAACATCACCTTTGTATCTTTTTCCGGCAAAGCATTACTTGAGAACTATCCGGCACTTATCTGTTCCAATAATATAATTGAATGCTTCAAAAATATCAATACACAAGGAATATGCGAAATAGATACAACTAAAATTTTAAAGAAAGCAATAGTGAGAGAGTGCGATGTAACCACAGATATATCCTACTCAGGAACTATCACAGATCTTCTTGACACATTGATACTGAAGAGTAAAAATTATACGATTTCAAAAAAATGTGATAACCGATTCTATATACAGACCACCTATGTCACCCGTAGGAAGCACGAATGTATGGTGATATTTTGGATGTAAGGAGACGACATTAGGCAGTCTGTTAGATTCACATACTGATCCTATATCATCATTTCTTGAGCAGGTCTTATGGAAAAAAATCTCGTTGCTTATGCTCCGAGACTACGAGACTTAGAACATCTGTTGCTATTATGTTCGTGTGGTTTTGATCTTGATAAGGTAGAGTGTATTATTAGACAAACGACCTCCAAAAGAAGCTCCATAACTAATATACACACAATCCATTAATGTGAACAAAATGAACTGAGGTTTTATCGGAGAAAATAAAGAACTTTGCAGTAGCAGAAGCTCATGAGGAGACATTCCTATCATTTTTATATCGAATTTGTAAATTCTTCAGTCTTAATGTTTGGAAGATTTAAATCATTTGAATAATTTTGCAAAGTACGGCATAGGAACTTAGGCATCTCTCCGGGCAAGACATTTTGGGAAAGCGTTTACTTGACGCTTGATTCTGACTCTTCGGAACTTCGCAACTTCCCTTATCTCTGTCAGAATGAAGCAACGGTAGATGTTCATGGATATGTTTACCCGTGTCCTATGGCTAAGACTCCGTAAGGTGTCTCCGGCCATTTGGGTTGGCATATATGCGTGGGCTTCTGCGTTGCTCGTTCAACAGAGATAGGCAATGCGAAGGCCTCGAAGAGTGGAGCGAGCAATTGTATCGGCACCACGCTTTTTAATTATAGTCAATATTTTACTATTTCTATTTAACCTATGATTCAAATTTCAGAGAGTTATATAATTATAACATGCGAGAGTGACACAGACCCTCGCTTCAATCGGCTTCAACTCCGAACTGTGCCCCCTACTTTTATTGACCTTCAACCAGGGAAAAATAAACTCTCAATAAAAGATTATCCCAATCTCAAATACGGGTTTAGACAGATTGAAAATCTCCTCATTGATGATGAAGAAAGTAATTGTGAGTATAATTGCGGATCAGTCCGTAGTATTGACTTAAGCCATTTCGATTCTTCTGAAGTTACCCAAATGAATAATATGTTCGAACGAATGGCATGTTTGAGTCATATAAATTTCGGGTCTATCAGATTCAAAAACATCACCTCGATAGAAAACGCCTTTGATTGGGTTAATGCAGGATTATTCACCGACGGAGACCTTTTAGATCTATCCAATATTGATTTTTCACAAATTCTTGATACGACAGAAATGTTATATGGCTGTAATTTTGCTACCGTCAATCTTACAGGATGTGATATGTCTAAAGTAAAACGTGCTTATGGTATGTTTGAAAACTGTAGAATCAGTAAGCTTATTCTTAATGAATCAAAACTTTCCAATGCAGTGATAGAGGCAATAACCCAAGAAGTCCGAGAGTGGACGTGCTTAGAGGAAGTTTCATTAAAGGGTTGTGAGATGGACACTATCAAATTAATTGTCAACGGACTAACATTTGATAGACCAGAAACCTGGGATTCAATCAAATTTATTCTCGATAAAAACTCTAGATTCTAATATTGGAATGAATATAACTGCAACCGAAAATGCGTTGGATTTCCTGGAGTGGCATCCCGAATTCCACCTCCCCTTCACTGCAAACGAGTGCTTTGCAGGCATGATAACATTAGATCGTCTCAACACTCCTGATTTAACCGTCGGAATAGCATATATGGATAAAATCCTAACTCGGATTAAGGATGAATTGAGGGAACAGATGGAACATATTTCTTCCTTAAGTCCTTCACCAATGTCGCTATATCAAATTGTTGACAATATCGATATTACTCTTATCACGGAAGAAGATAGTAAGTCTGGTATTGCTATACCAGTTAGGAATCTCTTTAAATATCAGATTACACGAATTAACGAGCTTTCCTATGAAGTAGCATATCCCCCAAAACCAGAAAAGCTTAAGGATAATTTACTTGGAGTGTATTTATCCCAAACTGGATCTATCATGCTATGGATTGATAAGATTATTCAAAAGGATAAGCCTGAACTTATCTTCCAAAAAGTGCTTCTTCATGAAATGATTCATGCTTTCCTTGATATATATCCCCGAGTTTATTTTAAATATCCCAACAATATGTGTTCCATACTTATGGCAATAGGGAAAAAAGACACGACAGAGAGTGAGGAGACCATCGATAATATCTTGGTCCTTGACTGTTATTCTCATTGCAGAAAAAAGTATTATGATTTTGTTAAGGAATTTATAAGTAACCAGCCAGATGAATATAAGGCAGCTATTGATAAATATGATCCTAAAAATAAGGATTATTCGATAATAGAGGCTCATCTGAATGACAAGGTATCTTGTAATGAACGTTTTGACATTTCACACAACGTAAACTATTTTGTAATAGCTGATGATGATGAATTTAGCGATGAGGAAATTTTGATTCAAGAGTATGAGAGTGGTCTATTAAGTATACCACTCTCTACATTCACTCACTTTATTTACAATTGCGATAGGAAACCTAATGGTATTTACGATACAAGATTTCTCTGTCGTCACTGTCATCATCTTATTCCGGATTTTAGAAGTCCATGGATAACATACAGACTGAATTTATCGACCAAGATAATCTCTCTAAGAATTGGAGATATTATCTGTTATCAATTTAATCCAATAAATTCTTACGAGGAATGCTTCGATTTACTGAATCATAAGAAAATAAAGAATTTTGAGGACTTAGACTTTAAAATTTCTATAGAAGGCTCGGATTTAATACAGCGTCTCATTTACTCTATAAATTTAAACACTTCAATTTGCTGATTTTTATAGAACAGGGAAGGAATATATCAGTTATTTCTATGACCTCTCTAGCAAGGGTGGACGTCATGATAAGCAATAAACAAGATCAATATTCATTTTCAGGTCGTATGAAACTTGCTTTTCATATAGAGGTTCTGGTCATCCGTAACCAACAACTTCCCCTGTTCCCTTTGTCAATTACTGTCATTGTTCGAAAAGAATTGTGTTAACTTTGCTCATAATCAATAAGACATTTCTATGTTATCACAGACAATTTTAGATAAGATACTTGCGAAGTATGGAAAAGCTACAATATACTCTGCCGACTGTGCATCATTGGCAGGGCATATAGGAGTGAGTGAGACCACGGTCAAACGTATGTTTGGACTTGTTGGGAAAGATTCTCCGGAGCGGAACCGGACTCCGCACAACAGCACTATGGATATAGTCGCCAAGTGGCTCGGATATGAAAGCTACAAGGATCTTTTGCGTGAAATAGGAGAGGGAGACTTCTCTTCTGAGTTCACTTCCCTGAATAAGATTGAAGCTAAAGATCTTACGGTCGGAACCCAGATTCAAGTTCGCTATGAGCCTGCGCGTATTATAGTGATGACCTATCTCGGCGATGAGAAATTTCTCGTAAATGAGTCAAAGAACAGCAAACTCCAAAAGGGTGATCAAATTCGTCTCACAAGTCTTGTCCTTGAGCATGAGATGATTGTCAGTGAAGTCGTCAGGGATGGCCGTTCTCTTGGAGGATACAGAGCTGCCAAAGACAGTGGACTGACAGCCTTAGAGATCATTGTCTAAGCCTTTGTCCCATTTCCGGAGTGTGTCTGCCACTGCTTCGTTAAACTTGATATACAGTTTTCCGGTATTGCTCCTTTCATAAGCTCTTGCCACAGCAAGCTCAACATCAATTCCGGCTACATCAGGATATTGCATCTTGGAATCTTTTACTACACTTTGATATGTTGTGGAATACGATTTTGCAAGATCATAAAGACGCTCCTGTAGCTGTTTTTGGTTTATCCCGGAAGATAGTGCATTATAAGCCTCCTTAACTTTTGAAGTGAAATCAGCCATCTTTGTATCTATGTCTATGACAATTTCCTGTGCCATATCTTGATCTTTTGTCGCGAAGGCTGTTGGGTTAGGTAGGGTCGCACTTGGAGGAATTGTCTTAGGTTGAGGAGATACTGAAGAGACAGTATCATCAGTTGTAACCGGTGTATTGTTTCCCGAGGTTGCTTGGTAGACTTCAGGATCAATCGCCGGTGAATCTTTCTGAAGATTCCGGATTAATATTGGAGTGGCAGTCACAAAAAACAATATCCCGATAAAGATAAACCAATTCCTGTTGGATTTCCGTTCCAATACAGCGTAAAGCCTATGTTCGCTAAAATTCTCATTCAGACACTCCTTTCTGAATCTCTTGAATCTTGACAAAGGAAACTCCGGCACCTTCTCTGCTATCACATCAACGATCCTTCCGATGGCAGAGATGTCCTTAAATGCCGTAGGTTTCTCACCTAACAGCACAGGATCGCTGAATGACTTGGTACCGCCTGAATTGCTGCTCAATATGTCGGAATATGATTTGTCAAGGTCAATGAGCATTACGCTCCTGTCACTGTGGCGCAGCATAATGTTAGCCGGCTTGAGATCACAATGAATTACTCCGCTACGATGCAGATAGCTGACAACGTTTAGAAGTTCCTTCAGAAATCTCCTGACGTTCTCCACGGATGTGAGATATTCCTTTCCTGTCTGTGTCTTGATGAAATCCTCAACAGTAATTCCATCGATATAGTCCATCTCGATGTAGACTTCATCAAAATCATCCCTGAGATTACGATACACGGGCAGAGCATCATGCTTCAATCTCTGTCCTGTTCGAAATTCCTTTCGATATGAAGAGACAAAATCAGCTTCATGAACCAATTCCCTGCGAAGTCTTTTCACAGCCACATATATGTCGTTATGTTTAATCCTATAGACAATACATGATGCCCCCTCTCCACAGACTTTTTCGTCTTTGAAGCCCGCTGTCACAGAGTCAAAAGTCTCGTCTGTGAACCCTGATCCGAAATCCGATGATGAAGAGTCGTCTATCATACCGCAAAGTTATAAAATTCCATTGAATTTGAAGTGAACAAAAAGAACTCAGGTTTTAAGAAAGCGTTATTGTAACTTTGCAGCAAAAGAAAGAGCCGAGTCGCTTGAAAGGATGTAGGCATTATATCAAAAATCCGTTTTATGTCAAGAGTATGGACAGTGAGAGCGAAAACACACATTTGCTCTGAGATCCCAAAAGGGTTTACCATCCAAGTAACCACACAGCAGAATGTTCATGATTATAGCGAGCTTCGAAAGGCAATACTTTCAAGAGGCCTTCCTCATATCGGAGGTCACGAACATGATGGCTCCTGGGATTGGTTCTAAACATTTTTGAAGCGTGGGTATTTTATAATACCACGCTTCAAAAAATTCAGTAAAAA
>JAIDPA010000277.1 GCA_029062985.1 Muribaculaceae bacterium | reverse complement strand
GGTTTGGACATTCTCACGTATTGGGAGATTAATAGCATTAAATCAAACAGAACAATCTTTGCATTTGCGTTGCGTTCGATGTCATTAGCTGCTTTCGCAATCTCTAATGCTAATCCTTCTACATTTCCTTCATGGATGAATGGAGAAAATTTTTTACTGAAATTTTCTTCTTCCTGAGTCATAAGAGAGATAATCGGCATCCTGAGATTGAAAATGAAATTCTCTCTAATCATTCTTGAGCAATAGGAAAGAAAACGAATAATTTTTTCACGTCCCATTGCTGAAATTTTATCTGAAATGGATTTCAAAGCGCCGGCATTCAGGATATATGCCATTCTCATAATTTCTTTGAAAATATCCGAAAATTCCAATAATTCATCAGGATGGCATGCTATTTCTTCCGCTTTACCCATACTGCCTTCTGCGAGGCGGGAAGCAGTGGATGCAATCTCATGCGACACACCCCGCCGAGATGTAAGGTGGGAAAGGATTTCGTGTTCAGACAGAGGCAGGAGATTAAAGCGCTGTGTCCTTGAAAAAATAGTCGGTAACAGTTTTGAATCGTCATTGCTCACAAGAATGAATACGGTGTCTTCAAAAGGTTCCTCAATGGCTTTCAAAAGTTTGTTGGCAGCTTCAGGTCTTAATTTTTCAGGAAGCCAAATGATAAAAATTTTATAATTTTCCTGATAAGCTGAAAGAGAAGCTTTAGCAATAATCTCTTCACTTTCACTGACAAAAATTGCGGGTTGAGAATTAGCAGCCTGAATAATTTCGTTCCATTTTTCAGGAGGCATGTAGCTCCAATCATTCAGCATTTCTTTCCATAATTGAAAAAAATCGTTAGAGACCGGATTTTTAAGATCTTTGCGCTTTATAATCGGAAAGGCGAAATGCAGATCCGGGTTATTAAATTTCTGATGCTGAAGACACGACGGGCATTTCCCGCAAGCATCCCCGTCTTTTCTGTTATGACAATGAATATATTGAGCCAAAGCTCTTGCGAGACGCATTTTTCCAATGCCGGAAATGCCGGAAATTAGAATTGCATGAGGAATCCTTCCGTCGTCTACAATAGTGCGGAGAGAGTCAATAGCAACTTTATGACCGGCAATCTCTGAGAATTTCATTTGTACTGATTATTTTGTCTACAAAGTTAGTCAGAAGAATTGAGAAAAGCAAGAACGACTTTCTGAGGGAGTGTCTAATCTTTTTGCCGTGTAAGAAAAAATTTGTAATTTTGGGCATGATTCCATTTTTACAGGCTGTGGCGAAAGGATACGCCTCACGATACACTGATTTTTCTGAGTTTTGCTTTTTATTCCCGAACAAACGAAGTGGAACATTCTTCTTGAAGTATCTTAAGGAAGAGTGTGGGAATCATGTCATGATGGCTCCTGCGGTAGTCACCATCACAGATTTTGTAGCAGATCTGTCTGAAAGAGTTGTGGCAAGCCGTCTTGACTTATTATTTATGCTTTTTAAAGCATATAGTGAGTTGTCAGGCGTGAAAGCCAATCCGGAAGAAGGAGAAGATGGACTGGAATTCGATTCATTCAGAGGCTGGGGTGAAACTGTGTTGTCTGATTTCAGTGAAGTGGATCAATATATGGTGCCTTCTGAAGAGATATTTACCAATGTTAAAGATTATAGAGAAATAGCAACTAATTTTTTGACTGAAGAGCAAAAGGAGGTGCTTTCAGAATATTTTGGACGCACTGATTTTGAGGACGCAACAAAATTTTGGAAAAATTTCGATAAGGAAGATGAGGAGCTTTCAACCACTAAACGTAAGTTTCTGCATCTGTGGAGAATTATGTCTCCATTGTATGATTCACTGAACCGGATGCTTGAAGAAAAAGGACTTGCGACTTCCGGGAGAATGTATCGGCTGGCTGTTGAGAGATTGAGAAAAGATGGGAGAAAAGCATTGCCATATAAAAAGGTAATCGCAGTAGGGTTTAATGCACTAAGCATATCTGAAAATGCCTTGTTTAAGGAGCTCCGCGATTTTGAGGGATATGAGGGATATGATGATTTTATGGATTTTTTCTGGGATCTCACGGGACCCGTTTTGACAACAGGAGTTAATTCCGCTTCAAAATTTGTCAAGGCAAACATAAAGATGTTTCCTTGTCCGGAATGGGCACTTCCTTCGCTCAGGCTAAGTGACTCGGCTTCCTTACCGGTCCTGAACGTGGTGGCGTCTCCTTCTAATTCTGCACAAGTCAAGATAACGGGCAGAATGCTTGCTGAACTCAGAGGGAAAATTACATCTGAAGAAATAAACCAGGCAAAAGTAGCAGTGGTGCTTCCGGATGAAAATCTTCTGTTGCCGATGCTCTATTCCTTACCGTACGGTATGGGGGATGTCAATCTTACTATGGGCTACCCGTTGAAATTGACATCGGTGGTTCCCTTTGTTACCCTTCTACGAAAACTGCATTTTAACATGCGTGCAGTGGATGGAAGCTACGGGTTCTATCATAAAGATCTGAGGTTGTTTCTTGCACACCCTTTCTCATACATTACATTCGGGGCAACTGCGATTGATAAAATTCTCGGAGTTCTGAATCATGAACATAGAGCAGTGATGTCTTTAGGAGAAATTTCAGAGATTTCTTCTTTATTAGGGGAGATCATAAATCCGCAAGCTTTGGGGGAGAGTCCCGGAGAAGTGGTGTCTTATATCTCACGAGTGCTTGAATTGGTTAAGTCGAAACTAAAAATTGAAGGAACCTCCACTAAATCTAATAATAATTCCACTAAATCTAATAATAATATTGAGGCAGATCATATTGAAATATACAGGGATGCACTGCGAAGAATTTCCGATATTTTTAACGAATATAAAATTAGAATGCAACCGCAGACCGTCTTTTATCTTACTGACCGTCTGCTTTCAGGAGAAACTGTTGGATTCGAGGGAGAACCTCTGACAGGACTTCAGGTGATGGGCACTCTCGAAACTCGCTCAATAGATTTCGATTATCTGTTCATATTGTCAATGAATGAGCGAATAATGCCGATGCGTGCTCGTATGCGGACATTTATTCCAAATAGTCTGCGCCATGCATACGGAATGCCCCCCGCAAATTATGCAGAAAGTATATTTGCATATTATTTTTACAGAATGATAAGCAGGGCAAAGGAAGTGACGATGATTTATGATGCACGCAACGGGGGCGGTCTGTCATCGGGAGACGTTTCGAGATACATCATTCAGCTGAGGCATCTTTTTGCTAAAGGCAAGATTAATGAAGAGGAATGGAAGTTTACCCTTTCGGGGAAGAGCGAGAATGATCCGTCAGTAGAAAAGACACCTGAAATTATTCAGATGTTAAATTCTTTTCTTATAGGAGGTGATAAAAGATTTTCTGCCTCAGCCTTAAACGACTATAGAGAATGTCAGGTAAGGTTTTTTTATAGAAATGTATTAAGGATAAATACCGATCCTGCGGCAACAGAGTTTATTGATGCAATCGGAGTAGGAAATATACTGCATAGTCTCATGGAGCAATTATACGTTCCTGAAGGACAACGGGGTCAACTTCTCGCTACTCCAATTTTATTAACTCCTGAAAAGATTTCTTCTATGATTTCAGATAGGAAATCTCTTGAAATGCTCACTGCAAGGACTATTAATAAGCTGCATTTCAGATATAAAGGAGAAAAGCTCGACACTCCTCTCTCAGGAGCAGCTGCAATTGTCGGGGAAAGGATTCTCGGACAAGCTTTAACAGTATTGAAGCATGATTTAAAGCTTGCCCCGTTTAGGATTTTTGGCACAGAAATTAAAGAAAAATTGCAGATTCCGTTAAAATCGGGTAAGATAGTGAATTTCACTTTTGCTATCGACCGACTGGATGAGATAAAAGAAGATGGAATCCTGCGCCTAAGAATTGTTGATTATAAGACAGGTAAAATAAAGCTTAAGGCAGCAGATATGGAGGAAGTCTTTTCGGGAGGATATGAAAGTGAGCAAATTTTCCAGCTTTTTACTTATGCATGGCTGTTAGGTAAGACCGGAGTAGAAGGCTCCGGAAACGTTCTGACAGAAATTTATGACGTGCCACGTATTTTCAGAGAAGAAAAAAATCTACCGGAAATCGGTAAAGAAGTTGTGAGAGGATTTGCAGGCTATTCTGAAATTTTTTCAGAAAAGATGGATGAAATGTTGGAAAGCATTTTCTCGTCAGAAGAATTCAGAGCAACAGAGGATGAGGATCGTTGTGTGATGTGTGCATTGAAATCTTTATGTCGCAGATGAAATGAAATTCAAATTTATTTCATTATAGTGAACATTGCACC
>JAIDPA010000276.1 GCA_029062985.1 Muribaculaceae bacterium | reverse complement strand
GGGAAGAAATGGTGGCTTACGGGAGGATTGGCGATACTGGCTTCCTACCTTATATTGTCGTTCTATATGGTGGTGGCAGGGTGGACTTTTGAATACTTCTGGCAATCACTTACAGGCGACTTATATGCCGTCAGTCATCAACCGGGGATTGACATGGCTGGTCTCTCCAGCGGATTTAAAGCCAAGATGGCTGATTACGTAGGGAGTACCTGGAAACCGCTGATTGTAACCTACGTAATGATAGCCTTGAATCTTTTCATATTGATGCGAGGAGTGCAGAAAGGAATAGAAAAGATGAGCAACGTTATGATGCCCGTTCTTTTTGTGTTGCTTCTGATTTTTGCCGGTGTGGCTATGAGTTTCCCGAAGGCAATGGAGGGTCTTGCATTCTTTTTGCACCCTGATTTCAGCAAGATCACTCCGGAAGTCTGCATCAATGCGTTAGGTCAGGCATTTTTCTCATTGTCGCTGGGCATGGGTATTCTCATAACATATTCAGGCTATTTCCCAAAGGAGACAAATCTGACCGGGACGGCACTCACGGTGTCGGCGTTAGACTTGCTGGTAGCATTGCTGATGGGATTCATCATATTCCCGGCAGTCATGTCGTTCGGACTCTCCGACGAAGGTCTTGAAGGCGCCACACTTGTATTTGTCACTTTGCCGGAGGTATTCGCTCAGATGCCATTGACAGAGGTATGGTCTTCACTGTTCTTTCTGCTGCTTATGGTAGCTGCGCTGACCTCCACCATTTCGCTTGCAGAGGTGTCGATAGCGTTTGTGCAGGATAATTTCGGCATTTCGCGCAAGAAAGCCTGTCTGTGGGTGTTGATGCCGCTGGCGATACTGAGCACACTTTGTTCGCTCTCGCAGGGGATGTTGTCGGATGTTCACTTGCTGGGAATGAATCTTTTCGATTTCTTAGACACAACAGCCACGAATCTCATGTTGCCTGCAGCTGCAATATTGACCTGCATCTATCTCGGCTGGGCAGCCCCGAAGTCATATTTCAAGCGAGAGCTAAGCAACCACGGGCGCCTGAACGGATCGTTCATACCGGTTGTCATCTTCATCGTGAGATATGTGGCGCCTTTGCTGATAGGAGTTATTCTCGTGGCAAAATTCCTTTGAGAAATACCATCTGTCGATTGACTTCCGAAAGCTAAATACGAGTTAACAATTTTTTTATTATCCGAGCCGGAATAAAATGAATCATTAGTTTGGGAAAATGAAAGGGAATAGTTAATTTTGCCATATTATTCACATAAGAAAAGAATAGCTATGGAGATTGACTATGAAAGGGTGATCAGAGAGCGTGCGGAAGAGGTGTTTTCCGTGATGGAGCCACGCACGTCGGAGTCAGATATGGAAAGACTTCGCGACGCTTTTGCCCTCGCCAAAGAGGCACATGCGCCACAAGTGCGTAAGACGGGCGAGCCCTACATCTTACATCCCATAGCCGTTGCATATATAGTGGCTGGAGAACTCAATATGGACGTCAACTCTGTCATAGCCGCTTTCCTTCATGACGTCGTGGAAGACACACCGCATCCTATAGGGGAAATACAGGAACGTTTCGGTGATGATGTAGCTTTTCTGGTAAATGTCCTCACAAAGAAAGAGAAAAAGAATTATGCTTTGAGCAAGCAGGTTGACAACTTCAAGCAGATTCTTAACTCTATGCAGCATGATATACGCCCCATAATGGTCAAGCTTGCTGACCGGCTGCATAATATGCGCACGCTGTCGTCAATGCGTCCGGATAAGCAGATGAAGATAGCAGGAGAGACAGATTATTTCTATGCTCCGCTTGCCAATCGGCTTGGGCTCTATCATGTCAAGACAGAACTTGAAAACCTGAGTCTCCGATTCAGATGTCCGCATGAATTTGAAGCAATCACAGCTCTCATAAATCACGATAAGGAGCAACAGAAGGAGCGTCTTGAACGCTTCCGGCAGCAACTCCGGTACACACTTGAGGAGTCGGGCATAGAAGCCCATGTAAGTGTGGAATATAGAGAACCATACAGCGTCTGGAGGAAGATGAGGAAATTCGGTGATGATTTCAATCATCTTAAATACCGACATTTCACCGATATAATCTTCAAAACGCCCGAAGGCGAAGATGAGAAGGAGATGGCTCTGAGAGTGTATTCAATCCTGACAGACAGATTCAGAGAGAAACCGGGAGGGATATCCAATTATATTGATTCGCCCAAAGAGAACGGCTATCAGAGCTTTCATGTAAAGCTTCTTGCAGATTTCGGAAGATGGCAGGAGGTGCATATCTCCAGCGAGAGGATGGCTCGCAATTCCCGTCTCGGTTGTCGTGCAGAGCGTTCGCAGGACTACATAGGGAGATGGGTGGATAAATTCCGTGGCGTCCTAAGGGAAATTGACCATAGCTCGAAAGGTATTGACTTTATGGAGAAAGTGACCTCCACTTTTTATAATGACGACCTTATGGTCTTCACTCCGAAAGGAAAAGCCGTGGTTATGCCCCAGAAATCGTCTGTGCTTGATTTTGCCTACGAAATATCGACTGAGATAGGTTATCATGCGAAATATGCCCGTGTAAACGGGTTTCTTTCCTCCATTAACGAGCCTCTTCACAGAGGAGATGTGGTTGAGATTTTTACAGAAGACCGCGTCTTGCCGACAAAAGAACAGAAACAATTTGTCGTTACATATAAGGCGAAGAAGGCCATAGAGGATTATCTGAACAGTCTCCCGGTGCCTAAATTCCACCGATGTGACGTGTGTCATCCTATTCCGGGAGAGGAGGTAGTAGGATTCAATGATGCTGACGGACGAATGACTATTCACAAACGGGATTGCCCGATAGCCATACGTCTTGCCTCCCAGTTTGGCGACGACATAAAAAGTGTTGACTTCGAGGCAGACGATACTCTTTATCCTGTAGTGGTCACCGTTAAAGCTGTCGATCGGTATCATTTGTTTCTCGATATAGTCGACTGTATATCCAACCGACTTAATCTGAACATAGATTCGTATAACTCGGATTGCACTGATTCGATAGTCACTTCAGAGATAGCGTTCGGAATTCATTCCTATGAAGAACTGCAAAAAATAATGAGCCATATATCGAGCATTAAGGATGTGGATGAAGTAAAATGGAAAGTCAGGTAATGTCATAAGTCTTTAACTAAGACTCTTATTCCGGTCAACCCTCTGATCTCCGTAAATTAGATATACGATAATTTAATAACTAATATAAGCAGACAATGAAACGAATTAAATATTTAGCCATATTTTTATCATTCTTTTTTTGCTGGCTTAATGTAGCGGCAAATTCCAGACAGGAGAAAGCAGACTCTCTGTATAAGACCTTGAAAAGCGGCATGACATCAGCCGACAGTATAAAATTATTGTATGATGTCTACGATTTAAGTCGTCAGAAGGAGAAAGTAAAGATAGGAAACGAACTTGTAGAGGTAGCTTCGAGGGCAAAACGTTATGATGTCCTTGATGATATGCTTCCGCAGCTTGGAGCGCTTGAATACAAAAACAGGGATCGTTTTGATGAATTGATAAAGCTTTCCGAACAGCTTCCTGAAGGGAATGATAAGAAAAGTGTCCAGACTTTTCTTGAGGTTCAGAAGGCAATTTATGACGGACAGTACGCCTCTTCAGATGAGCGCCAGAAAATATTGGTGGAATATCTTAGGGAGGATGTGAATCACAAGCCGGATGAATATCAGAATCTTCTTGACCTTTACAGGGTAGTTTTGTTTTTGGGATATTCCACTGAGGGTAACATGTATATGGAGTATCTTGGCAGACTGGAGAAGATGCTGAATAAGATGCCGGATGAACACGACTTCTTCCATAGCAGATTCTATACCACATGTGCCAACTATTATACCAGAAAGGGTATGCATGAAAAGGCAATCGAGGCAGACAGGAACCTGCTTAAGCTGATAGATAAGATGGATAAGCGCTATAAGGCGCAGGGTCGTCAGTATAGGAATTATGACCGCTACCGATATCTGTGCTATCTGCGTATGCTTAGTAATTATAAGGCGCTCAGCCTGAAGGAAGTCAATGAATACTATAAAAATTGCAAGGAACTTGCGGATCGGTCGGCAGATTTGGCAGTCAATTTTTATGAAGAGCAGCGCCCTCTGGCATATTTGAAATTGGCAAATAAGGATTATGCCGGCGCTGTGGAAATTCTTGAGACTGCAGTAAAGCGTCCGCTGAATAATTCAACACGTCTAAATTTGCTCGGTGAGCTTAAGGCAGCGGCGGATTCATCCCACAACGAGAGAGTTCTTCTGGGTGCTTTGAAAGAATATAACGAGGGTCTGGAGGAAAGATTGCGTCTTAATTCAGAGGAGGCAATGCTGGAACTCAGGATGCGGTATGAAGTGAAGCGCCTGGAGGAGGAGAAGCGTCAGGCAGAAATTGAGAAACATGAACTTGCACTTGCCTCTGATGAGAAGCTGATAAGTCTTGCCCTGATAGCGGTGTTCGTGCTTGCTGTAGTATTGATGTTCCTTTATAGAAGCCATTTCTCACTTATCCATCGCAGCAGAGATCTGAAGACTGAAAACGATAAGCTTCATGAGCGTATAGAGGAACTTCTGTATGACGGAGAAATTCCGGGTTCCACCGATCTTATGAATCTGCAAGGGAAAAAAGCGGGAGAAAATAACAGAAAATCAAAAGGTAATTAACTTTTACGTATTTCATTTGTTATAATATCAACAATCAAGGAATATTTAACAAGGAATATATAAAGTAAAGACAATAAAAATGAAGAAGACAATTATGTTTATAGCAGCCGGCTTGTCAATGCTCGGCATGGCTGCTTGCTCAGGAAATAATAAAAGCTGCGACGGCAACGCATGTGACAACAACTGCAAGAAGGGTGATAAGGTAGAAGTCTTCACAGGCGTTCTTCCTGCAGCCGATGCAGCCGGCATACGCTATACTCT
>JAIDPA010000275.1 GCA_029062985.1 Muribaculaceae bacterium | reverse complement strand
TCATGACGCACGAAGCCCCAACATTATTTAACCCGGGGCAGAGAGCAAAAATAAAGCGGACCTAAACGGTCCGCTTTGTTTTTTATATGTAATATTCCATCATTTCCAGCAAACCTGCCCGTAAAGCATACTTAGTGGCTTCATACACATTATTTACACCTAATTTACGAAAAATATTTTTCTTATGAGTGGTGATTGTGTGTGTGCTCGAGCCACGTTCAGCAGCAATCTCCTTCACACTCTTACCGTGGGCTATCAGTTTTAATATTTCAATCTCTGTTGGCGTCAGCACTTCCTCAATCTCTTTTTTACCGGGAGGGAGAGCAGTCTGCGCAGCAGCCTGCTGGCAGAGATAGCGATTCCCGTAAGCCGCCGCTTCAAGAGCCTTTAAAATTTCTCCGCTCGCACATTCTTTAAACACTACCCCGATATTCTCTTCTGCGTTCACCCTGCGCACAAAATCATCGCTAAGCTCCCCTGAACACAACACCCAGCAGAAATCAGGAAAGCGTTTATGGAGTATCAGAAAATTATCTATACCTGTAAAATCGAAGTTTGTATAGTCGAGCACCACTACACCACTTCTTTCCGATTGCATAGCTGAAATAAGTTCCTTTTTAGTAAAGACATCATGAATGCGTACGCCATGTATTCTATTTTTCAGAATGGAGTGCAGACCGAGATGAGTCAGATACTGATTATCTGCTATTATAAATGTGGTTGAGGCAGCCATCGTAATATTAATAATAAAAATTGGTGGCAAAGTTAATGATTTTATTTAAAAATTCATCAAATTTGCCACCCTTATAATAACGTATGGAAATAGTGTAACCGAACAACAGCTTATCGTATTCAGAAATTATTCCACAGGATAATCGTCGAATGCATAGAGGACGGTCGAGAGATAGCGTTCGCCGGTATCAGGAAGAAGAGCTACGATTGTTTTCCCTCTGTTCTCTTCCTTCTTGGCTTCACGTATTGCTCCTGCAAGAGCTGCTCCCGAAGATATGCCGACAAGCAGACCTTCTTTCTCAGCCAATAGTCTTGACGTCTTGATTGCCTCATTATCGGGAATTGCAATAACCTCGTCGACAGCATCCGGATGGAAATTACCGGGAACAAAGCCTGCACCGATGCCTTGAATCTTGTGTGGTCCCGGCTTACCTCCGGAAAGGACGGGAGAACTTTCAGGTTCAACTGCCACTGTCTTGATTGCAGGATTGTGAGCCTTCAGGGCTTCTGACGTACCGCTCACTGTCCCACCTGTTCCGACGCCTGCCACAAATATGTCAACTTTGCCATCAGTATCACGCCATATCTCCTCACCGGTGGTGCGACGATGAACTTCAGGATTTGCCGGATTTTCAAACTGCTGGAGAATAACGGAGCCCGGATTCTCCTCTTTCAATTCATTCGCCTTCTTGATAGCACCTTTCATGCCCTCGCTCCCCGGAGTGAGGACGAGAGTCGCGCCGAGTGCCTTCAGAAGATTCTGGCGTTCGATACTCATTGTCTCCGGCATGGTGAGGATAAGCTTATATCCTTTTACGGATGAAACCCATGCCAGACCGATACCGGTATTTCCGCTTGTCGGTTCAATAATTACAGCACCCGGCTTCAGTTCGCCTTTCTTTTCTGCATCTTCAATCATGGCGAGAGCTATACGGTCTTTGACGCTCCCTCCGGGATTGAAATACTCCAGTTTCACAATTACCTTGGCTTTTAAATCCTCCGCCTTTTCGATATTCTTCACTTCAAGAAGAGGAGTGTTGCCTATAAGTTCTGTGAGGTTATTTGCTATTTTTGCCATAATCGCAGATGCCGACTTTATCCTCCTGCACGGGAGTTTTATATAGAATCTTTCTTATTTCCGACTCTTGTGGTATTGAATTTTTTTGATGCTGCAAAATTACATTCTTTTCACCCCTCCCCAAATACCATAAGTATGGTATATTGGGTTAGTGGGTTATTAGGTCATTGGGGGACTGGGGAATAAGCCTTTCCTATTGACTGACCTATATACCTAACCCATCGATGAAAGTTGTTGCCATGGGTTTACGCTGAAGAATCCTGGATTCGGGAGGCACGGAATTAGTGAGCCATACGTTGCCACCGATGATGGAATGATGACCGACCGTAATCCGGCCAAGCACTGAGGCATTGGAATAAACCGTAACATGGTCTTCGAGAATAGGATGACGGGGCACATTGACGGGATGCCCGTTATCATCAAGAGTGAAATTCTTCGCGCCCAAAGTAACACCCTGATAAAGCGTTACGTGATGTCCGATTATGCAGGTCTCTCCTATGACGACACCTGTGCCATGGTCGATAGCAAAATATTCTCCGATTTCAGCTCCGGGATGAATGTCAATTCCGGTAGCCGAATGCGCAAGTTCGGTAAGAATACGCGGAAGCACCGGAATTTTCAGGCAAAAAAGTGAATGAGCCACACGGTAATGCACCATTGCCCTCACCACGGGATAACAAAGAATCACCTCACCATAGTTATCCACTGCCGGGTCGTTATGATAGACAGCCTGCACGTCAGTATAGATAAGTCTTTTGATTTCAGGAAGAGTATCGATAAATGCAGATGCCAATTCTTTTCCTTTTACGAATGCTTCGTTCTCGGAAATATCCGAACCAAACATCAGAGCGCGTGCTATCTCCTTAGAAAGTGTGGAATAAAGTTTCTCTACTGCCACCCCTATATAGAAGGAACGTATCTCACACCCGTTACGTCTTTTATCAAATAGATCCGGAAAAAAGATATTGTTGGCATAACGTATCACATCTTTTAATCCGTCCACCGAAGGGAAAGCTCCCTCGGTAATGGTTATCATCTTTTTCTCCTCCTCAGATGCCTGAGAAAGCAGACGTATGTTGGCAAGAATTGAAGCCTCTATCTTATCAGTCATTATTTGTCAGTTTTTATTGATATATGTTTAGCAAAATCAATTTGTATTTGCTAAAGCTGAGTAATTTATGCAAAATTAATCAATAATTATTATCTTATCAACATAAAAACCCAATATTTATGTTAGAGGTTGCCTTAAAATTTCGGGCATACAGACTTGGAGCGGATTTTAATGCGTAAGCCTCTTCGGATTTAAACGACAAGACTTAGGCATCAGCCGCTTCGGGCTTGATGCCTAAGTCAAGTTTACTGAACAATCTGCGAAAGACGGGTCAGGCTGATATCTTTTTCCACAATCTTTCCGCTACGGTCAAGCAGATAGATTGAAGGCGTAGAACGAATTATGTATATTTCCTCGTTTTCAATTTCTCCATCCGGCGAATAACCTACAATCCAGTCTTCAGGCATACCCTGTTTCCTGACAGCCTTTCCTCCATCTTTCTGGCCGTAAGCATTCACTGCCACAATTCCTACTCTCCCCTCCTTTACGGCTGACGAGAATCCACCTTCCTGATTCATCAATTTTACTGCCTCATCACACACATTGCATTCGGGGTCATAAAGCATCAGTATCTTAATTTCGGCATCCGGAAACAATGAGCTGAAGATGCGTTGCTTGCCGTCGGTGTCAATAAAACTGAAATCGGAGGCTTCCCGCCCTACTCTATTCTTCAGAATCTCCGCCTTACGGTTTTCGAGCCTCAGGCGTTCCGAAGCATCAATATTATTCTGCGCCAAAAGAGGATTAAGAAAGAGAAGATACAGTTCAGGATCATATTGCGGAGCGCCCGGATAATAGAAATAATTATAGGCATACTCCCCCAATTTCTCTAAAGCTTTTGGATAGGTAGAAACAGAGGATATAAGCCCAATGACAATCGAGGCACGTTTGTTCTCATTTATAGAAGCGAGCAACACGCCATAATTTGCCATAGCTTCCCCCATGAAGCGGTCAGACTTCAGCAAGAGTGTGTCCTGCCAATCCATTGCATCCCAGAAATGACGGGCGACAAACTCCAGTCGTTTCTCCTGATCAGTAATGGAAGCGGGTGGCTGAGGAAGAGAGAGGGAAAAAGATGCCGTGTCTGCACGCTCACCCTTTTCCTTATCACTTCCCGCGCCCTTGCCACATCCCGAAAGCAGGATGCCAATCATCATTGCAGCAAGAGCAACCAGGACAATAACTGAACAAAACTGTTTCTTCATCTTTCTCAAAGTTTATCTTTCACACAGAGGATACCACCGTAATGACCGGAGATTTGTGTTATATTATTCTTTTCTGAATTTGTTGGCACTAAAATATTCTTCCAGGGATAACGCAACCGGAATTCTTTTTCACTAAAAGAATGCGGATCGCGCCCTCCTCTATCATTATCTTTACCGGTTAAAATATCCGTACCATAGATAGTAGGATTATTCCAGAACGTATAGCGTGTCCTACTCATTACATTCTTATCCCTGTCAAAAACTTCCGCCCAATACATTATTGCGACTTCCGTAATGGTAGGTGTACGCCAGCCTTGACCAAAATGCTGGGCACACAGAGATTTTTTCTGAGGACTATTCTCACTTTTCTTATTCTCTTCACCGATTTGAACCAGTCCGGACTCCCAATCAGGGACGATTATGGGAGCTTTATTATCATACACAAATGATTTTGTGGGTCCGACATTTATCAATTTATTAGCATAATAAAAGCTACGTGCCGGACGATTTGAATTACTAAAAGTAGTAACCACTCCCGAAAGATCCTTATTTTCTAATGCATGTCTTATACAATTATCATTCAGACGATTTATATCAATATATCCTGCAGCATTCCCGATATTCGCCTTATGAATTTCAAACGAGCTACCCCATTCATCGTGGCTTTGCGTAAGATTCGTACCCAAATCTCTTACACATCGCACGTGCAGACCATAGGCATAACTGTCATGCGCCTGTCCTGTGGAAGGACCTTCCTCTGCCCATAAAATCTCGTTGGTAACGTCTCCATTATGACGGGTAGCAGAAAGATAATGTTTATAAACCCATTTTCCTTCATTAGCCTCCTTCTGATAGAGACGGGCTTCTGTAGGAAGTCCGGCATTTCCTACATACAGAGCCTGCAATTGTCGGATACCGGGGACATACCATCTTATTTCAGCCGGATTGATTTTGCCGTCTCCATTCAAATCGCGATTTCTACCAAGACAGGCTGCTATCATATCAACTATATGAGTGCCTCTGTCATCGAGACGCAAGTTTCCGGAAAGGCGATATTTTGTCGGATTGAGATACTTACTATTTAAATTGATAAATGTTTTCCATTCTTTACCTCTTAAAGCGGAGAAGGATGCATCTCTTGCAAAATCCAAGTCCGTATAGCTGATATTATTTTTCAGAACCTCCTTAAATGCTGCTCTTTTTTTATCACTATTAACCTCAGCAATACGAATCATTTTTCTGGCTGACGTCCAATCCTTACCTGCAAACCAACCCTGTTGAGTCGGAGCCTGAATATATTCTTCCATACTCTCAACTCCCCATGCCTTAAAATCATCCGATGGTTTATATATAGTCCTTATTGAGCATTGAGAAAAGACCCGGCGTGGATTAGAGAATTTGGATGCACCGTCCTGACTGACTTCTGTCTGGGGAAACAAAAGCACCTTTCTATCATCAACATTCACAAACTGATTCCAGTGTACCTTTCCTGATTCCCCATTTTGTCCATGACTCATCACCATCCGGTCATTCCAATTATTTCCATAATGATTTTCCTGAACAAATACTGTAAAGGTGACAATCTCCGTATCCTTACGTGTTGATTCCGCAAGATCAGCCAATTTCCATAAAAATCTAAAAATAGACAGCATATATGGATTATTTTTAGAATCAACAGTCTTTAACTTATCTGCATAGTTGATCTTCCATGCATCATCTTTCAAATCTTCGCTATTGTGCATATAAAAGCGCAGCCAATCGGCAGACACACAAGCAAGATTATTAAGATCCATATAACCCTTCTTCTTATAATAATCCGTAGAACCGGTCTGTTTGGTTCCATCCTTATCATCATAGATGCCCCAGCCAGTTGAATTTTCATTTAGATACTTATCTTTTCTTCCTCCCGTATAATTAGGATTGACTTTAAGCATCATTATTTCATCTACACCGTATGCCGGAACAATGGCTCTAAAGCCCAATAATCCTTTATCATATAGTTCTCTGATTTCCTTAATTGTCATATTAAATTCAGTCTGACAATAGTGGGCATCAAAACGATGATTCGCACTTGATTCCATGACAATCACATCCCCGTCGACATCCTGACGTTGATTATTATCCTTCTTATTTACCTCGACCGTAATTGATTTAATACCATTAACGGTGATGTTGTAGGTGTATTCCCAATTACGTTTAGTGCTGAAATCAGAAAAATTTGTTTCTGAGTCATGTCCAAGGAAGATATAATAAGTCACTTCAGCAGTAACATTACCGCTTTGCTCATTTTTATTCTCATCTATATAATCTGACTTTCCGTTATATTTACCACGTAAAATGACGTAAGGAGCGTCGGCTGGTGCATTAGTGAAATGCTTGTAACTATTTCCGCTTGATCCATCAGTCGCATAAGAATTCCAGGCTGCTCTTTGCCCATAATCATTAATAACTTTCTCACTTTTTTTCAGGTATTCCAATACCTGGAAACCGAAAGTATATCGATTATTGGCTTCCTCCTCAAACACTTCAATTTCTCCGGTTTTTATCGGACTTGAATTTGTCTCTCCGGACACTGCCCCTATCTGAGTGATCAGAGGAGTCTCATACGGGAGATTCACAAGTTCATAACTTTCAAGCGTAAACACCCCACCTTTTGAAGCAGGACCTTTTCCGTTAATATTGAATTTCACCGCTGCTGTTGTAGAGAGCAGATGAATACGGCCCGATAATGTCCCTGATCGGAAAACGACACTTCCTGAAGGATTAAATGAATCCATGGTAGTATTCTTACTCTCCATATAAGCGCCTGACATTATTGATGCCTCAGAATCATAGTGTGAATCAGCTGCCTGAAGGGCGAGAAGCTGATCGCGGTTCTCGATAGCCTTAAGTTTGCCAAGAAGCGTAGTTGATTTGATTTCAACATTAGCAACCGCCATAAGGTAGCCACTCCCTGCCGGGACACGCATGTTAAGCAAGGATATATTACCACTGACAGGATCAGCATTTAGACGAGCCGATGTATCACTTGACCACAAAGCATCACATTCATTCACTCCGTCCTCCAGATTCTGAAAGAAATAGCGCTGCGCAAGGCTGCCATCAGATGAAAAAGCGAATACCATAAGATCATAGATCTGCAACTGCAATTTTCCGTCACTACTTCTTGAAATAACCTCTTTCTCGAAAGCCTCAGGAACTGACAGACCCACAGATACAGCAACAATGCCACCATCTGCCATATCCTTTTCATATAGCAAATCATCCGTACATGATGTTAGCCAAGCACCAAGAAGGAGCAGGCAGTAAATATATAATTGTCTGAATCTTCTAAGTTTCATTTTTGAAAGGTTTTAAAAAGATGTCGGAAAAGAGTTAAATCAATCAAAAGAGGGGACATTAACTGTTTTCGTCTCCGGCTGAATGATTACCACATCGACATCGAAAAGTGGTTTTATTGTTTTTACCGTGTATCTGTATATATGATTGCGAACGATATTCAAAGTATTAGCTGACTCATCTCTTATATAGAGTTTAGCATCTACTGTCTGGTCTGTAATAAGATTCCTTAATGTCAGCTTTATGAAAATTTCCTCTTCGGTTGCTCCCTGCAGAGGATTGTGCTGTTCGGGAAGATAGATGCGGAAATATGAGCCATCTTTATTGACATCCTTCATCTCGATATCTGAGTTTTCTTCTGAATAGCCGCTCATTCTGACAGTATGAGGATTGAACATCTGACTCATGGTCAGAGATTCAGTGTCATTCAGATTCTTAATATTTTCAAGAGAAGGAGAAGCGTATGAAAAACCGTATAATTTCTGTCCGAAAGCCGGCAGAACAGCCTTTTTAATCTCCCATTTAGCTTGCATATCCTCTGACAATCGCACCTCAACCCTTGCCACAGAACGCAGAAGCCAAAGAGTGCCTATTTCCTGAGTGATATTGTCTTTGCCTGAAGCTGCTGCCGTAAAGGTGGTAAAACCGGCATAAGGCATAAAATGAGGCTCTTGCAGAAAACGAGGAGTCGCCTCATCATTCTGAAATGAGGAATCCACATTATATATATTCC
>JAIDPA010000274.1 GCA_029062985.1 Muribaculaceae bacterium | reverse complement strand
CGGGTTGGCTTAAAGGGTATTCCTTATAAACTTACCTCATTTTTGAATTGTAAAAGGGAATCTTAAATGAAAGAGCCGTGTGCCCTAACCACTTTCCGGCATATCGAGGGAGGAATTAATTTTCTTTTCTGAGATTTTTTTGTTAATTTTGTAACGAAATAGGGTCCTTTGGGATCTTGTTGCGCTTTTCTAACGATAATAATTGATTTACAGAAAAATATGGCAGAAGAGATAGATCTTCAGGAAAATCAGTCGCAAGAATATGTAGCTGATAATATTCAGGTGCTCGAAGGATTGGAAGCGGTGCGTAAACGCCCGGCAATGTATATCGGTGATATTTCCGGCAGAGGCCTTCATCATCTTGTCTATGAGGTGGTGGATAACTCCATAGATGAGGCATTGGCGGGATACGCCAATCACATTGATGTGAGCATCCTTGCCGACAATTCAATCAAAGTGGTCGATAACGGTCGTGGTATTCCGGTGGATATGCACGAAAAAATGCATAAGCCTGCTCTTGAAGTGGTTTTGACTGTCCTTCATGCCGGTGGCAAGTTTGATAAGGGGTCTTATAAGGTGTCAGGCGGTCTGCATGGTGTGGGTGTGAGCTGTGTGAATGCCCTTTCCGACTATCTTTGCGCAGAGATTCACCGCGACGGCAAGATTCATCGTCAGGAATATTCTTATGGAAAACCCACAACTGAGTTGGAGGTGGTCGGCGAAACTGACCATACCGGCACAACCATTATTTTCCATCCCGATGCCTCTATCTTTACAGAGACTATCTATGATTTTGAAACGCTGGCTAACCGTCTCCGTGACCTCGCATACCTGAATGCCGGAATCACCCTGACTCTGACCGACATGAGGGAAATGAACGAGAAGGGTGAATACCGGAAGGAAGTTTATCACAGTGATGAAGGTCTGAAGGAATTTGTCAGCTATCTTGATCAGGGAAAAGAACCACTCATTGAAGATATCATCCATCTCAACACTGAGAAGAATGGTGTGCCCGTTGAGGTTGCTATGACTTATAACACCTCCTTCAGTGAGAATATATTCTCATACGTAAACAATATCAACACCATTGAAGGAGGAACACACCTTACCGGATTCCGTAGAGGTCTTACTACTACTCTGAAGAAATATGCTGACGATAATCATCTTCTGGAGAAGATGAAGATTGAACTCTCGAAGGAAGACTTCCGTGACGGACTGACGGCTGTGGTTTCGGTAAAAGTTGCCGAGCCTCAGTTTGAGGGTCAGACAAAGACCAAACTTGGAAATAATGAAGTGTCCGGCGTAGTGCAGACAGCTGTCAGCGAGGCTCTCCGCAATTATCTTGAAGAACATCCAAAGCAGGCACGTGCCATTGTGGATAAGGTGATTCTTGCAGCTACTGCGCGTCATGCCGCTTATAATGCGCGTATGAAGGTGCAGAGAAAATCGCCGCTGAGCGGTGGCGGTCTTCCGGGTAAGCTTGCCGATTGCAAGAGCAGGGATGCTGTGGAGTGTGAGTTGTTCCTTGTCGAGGGTGATTCCGCAGGCGGGTCTGCAAAGCAGGGACGCAATCCTAACTATCAGGCAATTCTCCCGCTTAGAGGTAAGATTCTTAACGTAGAGAAGGCTCTGGAGCATAAAGTGTTTGAGAGCGAGGAAATTGTGAACATGTTTAAGGCGCTCGGTGTCACTATCGGCACGGAAGAGGATTCCAAGGAACCGAACATGAGCAAGCTACGCTATCATAAAATTATCATCATGACCGATGCCGACGTCGATGGCGCTCATATCGCTACGCTCCTCATGACTTTCTTCTATCGCAAGATTCGTCCGATAATTGATAACGGCTACCTCTATATTGCCACGCCTCCTCTCTATAAGTGCAGCACAAAGGGTAAGAACAAGGTGCAGGAATATGCCTGGGACGAACGACAGGTGCAACGATTTGTTGACACTCATTGCGATGGCAATCGTGATAAAATGGTGCTTCAGCGCTATAAAGGTCTTGGCGAGATGAATCCGGAGCAGCTTTGGGAAACCACTATGGACCCTGAGAATAGAATGCTCAAACAGGTGAATCTTGTGAATGCAGCCGAGGCTGACCGCACTTTCTCAATTCTTATGGGAGAGGAAGTCGGTCCGAGAAGAGAATTTATCGAAGCCCACGCGACATACGCCAATATTGATGCCTAATATCAGTATATAGCAAAGTAAAGTGTCGTAGGGATAGTTTTGGGTGTTTAATTTTAATAAAGAATGAACCATGACAAAATATCATCAGGAATCAATAGCCAAGAAAAAGGCTTCAATAGATTGTTGGAAGAAGCAGCCGCTGAGTCCCGAAGAATATCGCTTGCAATTCAAAAGATTGCGGGAACAACGTCTTGCAAGGGAGTCCAAATCCATGGGCTAAAAAAATGGGCTATTGAGAATCAAGTTTGGATATCGGATATTTCCAAATTGGGTGAATTTTCTGATCGAGGATCAGAAAATGAAGTTTATATGGATGCTGTTCATCAGGTTGTGAATAAGCTTAACAACTTCAGATATGCAGATGATAACTTAGAGCCCTTTTTTCAAAGAATAAATATCCACAATAAATTATTTCCTGATTGTGCTTATATTCTCAAAGGTTTTGCAGAAAACCAAGATGGAAAAACATGTGCTGTACTTGAGCAACCGTTCATTAGGGCAGATCGTGAAGCATCAATTGAGGAAATAGCGGGAGCATTAGCCCTCATGGGTTTTATTCCAATGTGTGACGGGGAGTTTTTCACTAATGGAGAGGTCGATATCTTTGACGCTCTCCCAAATAATGTGCTTCACGGAATAGATGGCAATCTTTACTTTATTGATACAATTTGTCTACTCTCGAATGATAATTATTTAGATATATACAAATCCCTTTCACCCCATTGGAGAATCTCTTAAGTTAAAGGTTAGGCGGTTAAAATTTTAACCGCCTAACCTTTAAAGTTACACTTCGTAATTTGAGTCACTTCAGTTTAAGCATTGTTCCTGCCTGAAGAGGAGTATCTTCGGTTATGAAATTCAACTGACAGAGTTTCAGCGGAGTGATGCCGGCACGTTTGGCAATGCTCTTCACTGTGTCGCCCTGTCTTACGACGTAGGTTGATTTCTCTTTGAGGGATGTCTTGGTGCCGCTCAATCCTGTGGCAAGTTTCCGGGGATTAGTGTCAGTCGCAATTCCTTTACGCCCTGCCATATTCATGGTTCTGCCGGAGAAATCGAACATTGCAAGAGGATCAAGAGGGGTTCCCATATATCTGACCTCAAAATGGAGATGAGGTCCGGTTGAATTTCCTGTATTTCCTCCAAGAGCAATAGGTTCGCCAGCCTCAACTTTCTGACCCGGCATGACTATTGACTGGTTAAGGTGAGCATAACGGGTCTCAACACCATTATTATGGGCTACCACAATGAAATTGCCGTATCCTCCGGGCTCATATCCAACCCTTCCGACAATTCCGGGAAGAGCAGCGCGCACAGTGTCGCCAATATTGAGAGCCAGATCAACTCCCTTGTGCATTCGTCCGAAACTCGGGCGAAATCCGAAATTAGACGTTATACGCCCCCACACCGGTCTGTAAAAGTCTGCCGGGTCATATTTTGGAAGGGTTCCCTTATAGAGGGAAAGGGTAGCATTCTGTGAATCCTTACCCCAGAATCCATCGTCGTAGTAGTTGCTGTTTTTGTATGCGCCGGAAATATAGTCAAGTATATTATCTGACATCATGGAGGAGAAAACGCCTTCCATAAGATTAGCCTGATACATGTCCGGGCGTTTGTAGTATTCGGAGAGGATGGCATCAGCTGTGCCGTCAATTCTTGCAGGAACCAACACATTCAGCACGTCTGTTACGTCAGGAGCCACCGGCTGGCTAACGATACTTGTCAGTTCACTCATCTCTTGGAGAGCCTCTGTATTGTCAAGCATATTGAGCACCCCCATCACTTCTTCATTCCCTGTATTGCCCATCCTTACAGACTCTGCATTGCCGAGAGAATTAAGAATCCGGGTGGCTTTGACATTTTCGCTCTCCTTGGTTTCTACTTTTTCTACGTTTCCTTTGATTTCTTTTTTCTCAAAAGAATTTTTTCCAAGAGCATTCAAGATACGCGTCATCTTCACATCTTCCTGTGTCTGGGCATACATCCCTGAGGAGATAGAAAGAATGCAGACAAGCACAACTGATATGAATGAAATTAATCTTGAGTACACAGGTATAATCTTCAATTTACGTTTGAAAGGATCACTCTTTTACAGAGTTTTCCTTTTCTTTTTTCGAGATCTTTTTTCTTTCCGCAAGCAGGGGTTGTCCGAACAGAATCCAGGCAGCGCAAGCTACGAAAGCAAGGAAAGTGAAGCCTACAAGAATCATCATTTTCTTAGGGCTTGAGGCTTTTACCGGCACTGTGGCAGGGGTGACGATGGCATATACAGGTGTCGTCTCCTGCACTTTTGCCTTAGCTTTCTGCACCTGCTGTGCAGTCTGATTATAAAGATTGAAAGCAAGAGTCGCTTCATTTTCCAGACGATCGCGAGTTATCTGTGCCGAATACATCACGATTCCCTGATTCCTGTCGAGATAATCGGCATAGCGTTGCTGAGCCTTGTAGTATTCCTGCTGAGCCTCTTCATTAAGAGTCTCGGCATATTCAAGGTCTTTGCGAGCTTTATTTGTGCGGTAATCAGTAATGAATGCCTGAAGACGGCTGACCACTGTGTCTGCAAGTATTGCTGAGACAAGCGGGTCTTGCATCTGGACATCTATGCTGACCACGGATGTTTTCTGGTCAACGCTTGCCGCGATTCTCCTGTTGAGAGCCTCCACGAGTCGACTTTCGGTAGGAGTAAGCTGAAAAGTGTTGAGTTTATGTCCGGTGTCTTCATCATCTGAATTCTTTAAGGCACCGATTATCATACCCGGTGCTCCCATGATGGCACTCCACCAAGGACGTCGGATATCCTCTTCCATATACTCGCGCACAGTGATTTTCTTTCCTCCTTCTTTTGTGGATACCTCCACATCAAACAGTCCGGTGATGAAAGGCACTGAGCTTACCACATCTGGATAGAGTTGCGGATAGAAAGCATCCGCACCTGAAGCGGAGCCGGCGGAGAGTCCTGCCATAGAAGCGAGGGCTCCCAGACTGCCTCCAGTTTTAGTATCATTCGCCTCAGGAGCCAGTTTTACGGTGGTAGAATATTCCTTGGGAATGCTGAAAGCTATGATGAGTCCGATTACGGCTCCGCAGATGCTCCAGATGATCAGTTTCTTACGGCTGTCCCAAAGTTTAGTGGCGAGTTCAAGAAGGTCAATTTCTTTCTCTTCTGTCTCTTGGGGTTTTTTATCCTTTTCTTCCTGCATAGTAGGTTATTGATATGAGAAGAATTAGTTAAACTGTTACTTCTTGAAAATATTTGTTATTGTCGCTGCCATGGCTGCCACAGATGAGAAGCTCGTTGCGAATGCAAGAATCTTTGTCCAGTCGCTGCCGTTGCTTGCCGGTTTGGAAGGTACGATAATCTGACAACCCGGTTCAATTTCCGAACTTTTCTTAGCTCGGGCGACTGAGCCGTTCATATAGACAATGAAGGCTTTCCCCTTCTTTGCCCTCTGTCCGTAGCCACCTGCCTGATCAATGTAATAGTTGAGTGGCTTGCCCGGGACATAAACTACAGTGTTGGGGAACATCACGTCGCCTGAGATTTTGACAGTGCTCTGTTGTTCAGGGATAAAGAGTTTATCACCGGGTTTGAGCACGAGATCATAGCTGCTTCCGGGATTCTCCAGAGCGAGAGCGAGATTGATTCCCACATTGTAAGAATCCGAAAGATTTAGTTTTGACATTGAGATTGAGTCGCCTTTCTCTGCATTACTGTTTGCCTGAGCCAGACGGAGAGCCTCATCACGGCTTGTCATTTCATCTTCTGTCAGTTTGCGGCTCATGTGAGCACCCTTTATGTAGGCGCTTTCAAGAAGACCACCCGCACGACGCACTACATCTGATATGCGCTCATTTCGTTTTGTGAGAACGTAATTACCGCCGAAGAGTACTTCTCCTCCGATTTCCACAGTCTCCTGAGGCACGTAGTTAGGACTCTTACGGATATTCACAACGTCGTAAGGTTTAAGCAGAAAACCTTTTGCATTTCCTACAGCCAGTCCGTTTTCAATTGAAAGGGTGTAGACCTGAGAAATCTGGTTTGACTGTGTTGTGGCAGCCGGGTCGACAAGACGGCGCGCAACGTCAATACGCACTGTGGATGCCCCTTCAAGCAGACCTCCTGCCATCATGATGAGATCTTCGACAGTAGTGTTCTCTGCGTATGGATAAGTGCCGGGATTGGTCACCTGTCCGTCAATAGTGAAGCTGCCTCGCTCTTCAATTTCCTTCAAGCTCATGATGACAATCATATCGTTGCGCTTAAGTTCAAGGTCAGCTGCACGTCCGGCGAGAATATCCTTAAGATTGACGCCTATCACCTGGAGTTCAAGATTAGGACCCTCTCTGTAGATAAGCACTCTGTCTGTATAAGCATCTTCGGTTACACCTTCTGCAAGGCGGATAAGATCGCCGAGAGTTGAGATATTTTTGTTCAAGGCGTACATGCCCGGACGGAATACGGCACCCTCGAGGTCAACCCGGTTAGCATAACGGTCGAGAATAGTGCCGACTGTGAGGATGTCTCCATCTTTCAGACGGTAGGAAGCGAACTGGTCTCTTTCGATATTGTAAAGTTCGTTTTCAGTTCCTGCCTGGCGGGAAAGTCTTACCATACCGGCGTATGCATCCCCGGTGAAACCTCCTGCATAGTCAAGCACTGATTTTACTGTTTCTTCCGGTTTTATTTCGTAATACATAGGACGTTTTACGTTGCCGTCAATGCTTACGAGTTGTTCGTAGGGAGGCACAATGATGACGTCTCCTTCCTGAAGACGAATGTTTCCGGCAGATTTCCCTTTGAAAAGATAGTCGTAGATATCGACACCGGCGATTTTTTTACCATTACGTAACACCTGGATATTACGCAGAGAGCCGATATCATTTATGCCGCCTGCACGATAGAGAGCATGAAATACTGAGGCGAAAGGGGAGAGCTGGAAAGTGCCCGGAGTGGCTACTTCACCCATGATGTCTACTTGAATCGTACGGACCTGTCCGAGAGTAACCTGGATATCAGTCTCGGCATCTGTCATTCCGGCATATTTACGGGAAAATGCGCTTTTGATGTGTTTGTTGGCATCGTTAATGGTCATGCCGTTCAGATAGACCGGACCGAGCTGCGAAATCATGATGCTTCCTTCCGGAGAGATGGTCTGGCGCAGATGATCTTCTGAGGTGCCCCAGATGTCAATAATCACTTCGTCGCCGGGACCGAGACGGTAATTCTGTGGAGTTGCAAGGTTCTCGCTCGGTTCAAAAGTCAGAGACTGATTATTGAAAATCTGGTGTCCGTAAATCTGACGTTCAGGAGTATCAGTCAGATAGATGTCCTCTTCCTGTTCCTGAATGTTTATATTCTGATTATTGGGATAAAGCCCTGTATTGGTTGAAAAATCGTTGGGATTATTATTGTTGCCGAAGCCGTTATTGTTATTTCTGTTGTTTGTATTCTTACCGGTTGTAGTGGTATGCAGGCGGTCATTAGTTGCCGGCTGACGTTTTCCGTTTGTCTGGAACTGATTCTGAGACGACTGCACGTCGTTCCCTTTTTGCTGTGCCTCATACATTGCCTTGATGCGTTTCGCCTGTTCAGGGGTGACGCCCTTGGCAAGAAGTTCCTTCCCAATCTGTTGTTCAGATTTTCCGGCAGCAGACTGCTGTTTGATGTAATCAATAACTTGCTGGTCGGTCAAAGCGTATGCCGACAAGGTGCAAAACATTAATAATGAGATTAGAATGCGTCTCATTTTCATATTAAAGGGAGTATTACGTAATTTATTCCTGATGTCTGTTTTTATGACATTATGCTCTCAGGGGAGCTTCTGTCAAAGATTCCGCAAAGTTAATAAAAAAAGATTACACTCCCAATCTGATATTAACACTTTTAAACTAAGTTTACTCAACTTTCGTAACTTCTTCTCTCCCTTCACTTACTCCGAACCCAAAAAGAAAAAGGCTGACTCACGTCAGCCTTGATTCCTTCTTTCAATTAAAACAACAATAACAACTTATTTCAGAACGCTTATAGCAGTTAATATCTTTTGAACCCCGTAGGGTTCTTTTAGTCTTGATTTTTAGCAGTCAGGCTTATCAGCCTTGTTACGATATTATAACACGGACATCTTCCTAATGGTTCGATGCCCGTGTAAATTTTTTATGATTATTTTTATTTTTATTTTTATCCCATTATATCCCGATATATCTCCAGAGCTGTTTCTATATCCTTTATCTCAGGCAGACAGTCAATTACAGATTCTCCAGGAGCAGTAAGAAGAGTGAAGTTCGGCTTTCCGGCGACAGCATTTTTTTTGTCATGCGCCATGAAAGCAATCAGAAGAGGGATATCATCACAGGTGATGTAGGTGCGGGGATAGAACGGTTTGAGCACTTCGGACGCATAACGATGCACTTCCTCTGAAGGGAATCCTTTCAAAGTGTGGCTCAGGATAAGCTCTACAAGCATACCGTGTGCTACCGCCTCCCCATGAGCCAGCGGTTCGTGACGTTCAATGGCAAGGCTCTCGAAAGCATGTCCTGCTGTATGTCCGAAGTTCAGAATCTTCCTCAATCCTTTTTCTGTAGGATCCTGTCGGACCACATCTTCCTTTATCTCAACGCATCGTTTCATCCCTTTTTCGAGAAGAGTGTGGTCTTCCAGATTTTGCTCCACATCCAGAAGAGTATAGTAAAGTGAGGCATCGGCAATGAGACCTGTTTTAATCATCTCTGCATAGCCTGAGAGGAGCTCGCGTCTTGAAAGAGTCTTCAGCGGCAATGCGGAGATAATCACTTCTGTCGGGATATGGAACGCTCCGATTTCATTTTTAAATCCGTTGAAGTTTATCCCTGTTTTGCCCCCGGTGGCTGCATCGACCGCTCCCAAAAGTGTTGTAGGAACATTCACACACCGTATTCCTCGTTTGAAAGTTGCGGCAGCAAAGCCCCCGATATCGGTGACCAGTCCGCCCCCAATATTTATTACAAGACTCTTACGGGTGGCATTTGCCTCTTCAAGAGCATTCCATATCTTTACTACCGAGTCGAGATTCTTATGGTCTTCACCGGGAGGAATGACTACTTTATTGGCTTTTTTCAAGCATGATGAATTCTCGAACAAGGGCATCACGGCTTTATCGACATTTTCATCCGTAACTACTGTTATGGTTGCCGGAGAAATATTTTCAACCGCTTCATCAAGCAGTGCTGCGGGATGAAGCGGAAGATTTGTCTCAAGCCATTCGGCAAAAGCTTCCATCGAGGGAAATATCGCGTCAGCACCCTCTTTTTCAAATTCCTCGCGTGGTATGGGACCGGTGGTTACGGCAACCGTGAACGCTCCGGCAGCTTTTCCGGCTCTCACTCCAAGAGGAGCATTTTCCACGACAATCGCTTCCTCAGGCTTGATTCCGGCTTTTGATGCGCCCTTTAGATAAGGCTCGGCATCCGGTTTCCCTTTGGTTACGTCTAAGGCAGTGACGCGCATATCCCGGGGAAAGGCTCCGGGATAGTCGGTGTCAAGGCTGTCGAGCAGGCTGTTCTGAGCAGAACCTGTCACGAGCACACGTGGAATGCCTCCCCTCCGGAAAGCTTTCAGCATACGGTCAGCTCCGGGCATGGGTTTCTTCTTGCCTGAAGCTACGAAGATTTCCGCTTTGCGGGCATACAGCCTCTTAGCCTCTTCCGGAGTGGAAACCCGGTTAAGCTCACGTTGGAATATAAGATCGATTGTGGCAGCTCCGGTCATTCCTTCATAGAGGAAAAATTCTTCGGGAGTGGTTGCCACTCCCTGTTCGGTCATCATCTGATGCCAAGCCTTTGTATGGAATGGCATGGAGTCATAAAGGACGCCGTCCATGTCGATAAGGGCGGCACGTATTCCTTTCGGAAAAGGTTTATTCATGTCAAGAGTCTTTTTGTTGCTCAATTAACGAACGTCGGAACCTGCGCCTGAATTGTTTGAGAAGTCATATTTAGCTGCATTTCCCACAAAAAGAAGCCATCCGTATCGCAGATTCCTCATAATGTTGACATGAATATCGCTTCCGAGTTCGGCAGCTATCTTGCGTTCTCTGCCGTCTTTAATCCATCTTCCGCCGAATCTTATGGAAGGATGTTTGAACGTGCCGACAAGATTTACTCCGAAAGGAAGATGGAATGGATTATGGAGCAAGCCGAGGTGATAATACATTTCTCCCTTAAGGTTGTTTACGCCTCCTATTAGGAGTTTGTAGCCTCCGCAGTCAAGAGTGAAAGGATCAAGCTGCAGAAGATTATCGTGCATGGCGGAGTGTATGTCAAGGGAATCTATTCTGATTGGTCCGTCTCCTTTTATCAGCATCAGATGTGTGTAATGGAGAGTCTTTTTATCGCGTACGAATGCGAAATTGCGAAGTGAGAGATTGACGTCTCCTTCCATCGACGGAGCATCAATGAACATATCCGGAGTCATGATGAAATTCCCGTCTACATTCAGTCTTACATCTCCCGAAAGATTATTCAGCTGGGGAGCAGAGGCTATAAGTTCGGGATAGGTGGCTTTAAAATCGTCAAAGTTAAAGTCGTCCACTTTAGCCTTTATTCCCATTGCTATGCTGTCAAGATTCTCTGTGGAGTATGTCCAGTCAATATTGGTGTCGCAGTAGGGAGTGCCTACTCTCAGGTTTTTGAGGGCAGCCGTTCCGTTATTCATCACTATCCCGGTTGAGAGAGGAGCAAAGCTATACTGCATGTAGCGGGCGCTCCGGGATGACAGACGGGCATCTACTGAGAGGTTGCGCGGAAGCGCTACGCATAGAGAGTCGGCAGCCGTATAGTTTCCGAGGGGAGCCGGCAAGAATTGCGGAGTGTTGCCCGTCAGGAGTTCTACTCCGCGGAAATAGTTGCCTGACAACTGATTTATATCGACATAATCAAGATTAGCTCTTAACGCTACTTTTAACGGCACCGGAGAAGAAGCCATAAGAAAACTTCTCAAGCCGTCGATTCTTCCTGAAATATCTCCCGAAGTGCCTCTTGTCCGGAGATGAAGCGAAGAGATGGTGAGTGTGTCGAGATTGGTGTTCATATTCAATCCGGCGAATCTGTTGTCAGCCGGATAGGCTTCTGTGGTGATCTTTCCTTCCCTGACCTTTACATTTGCTTTCATATCAGCCAGACTGAGGATGGTCTGCATCATCGGAGGAATTGAGGCGGTCAGATATAGGGGAGTATGTTTAACTTCGGCACCGGTTGCCGAGTCGGCAAGGGAGGTGGGATTGGCTGGATAATATGTGGAAGGGGAGAAAGGCATTTGTCGCAAGGAGGCATTCAGATTAAGCTCGACCCCTTTTGTCAGCAACGCATTTTTCCCTTCTTCTGCATTTATCACTCCGGCAGTCAGCAGCATCTGGCCTGCGGCGACAGGACTGCTGATGCTCCCTTTCGCACCGAATTTTCCGGAGAGGTCTGCATTATCCAGCGTAGCGTTCAAGCCTGCTTTGGAATCTTTCACTTCTGCATGTCCCACGGAAGTCAGAAAGCGCAGTTTGCCATCGGTCAGAGAGGATGTGGCAAGCGTGGGCACTGACGCAGCAAGTTCTAAAGAGAAATCTGACAGACGTGCCGACAGACGGGATGCGGCATCATTTAAGCTGAGAGCTGCCACTTTAAATAAGCCGTCAAGTTTTACGTCTTTAAGCTGTTTCTTGCTCAGGTCTGCAAGTTTGCATGAAAGGGAAGAGGAGCCCTGAAGATTTCCCTTAATATTCATCGGTGAATTGGGAAGGAGTTTCTTGGTTGCCTTGTCGAGATCAGCTTCACATTTCAAGGCAAGAGAAATGTCAGGGTTTCCTGAAAGAAGATTATAAGCGCCACCGTTTATGTGAAGGCTGGTTCCGTCAGTCACCATTCTCAGGTCAGAAAGGTCAAAACGGCTTGAAGCCGGATTCCGCGGATCAGTCAGTAGAGAGGCATCCAGTCCGAGACCGGAAAGAAAAAGAGTCTGGTTTTTTGAGATAGGGAAGGATAGATTTCCTCCTTCGGATGAAGTCTCCAGACTAATAGCAGGAAGAGCAGGGGCAGCCGCAATATTATAAGGCGCCAGAAGATTGGCTTTCAGGGAGAGAGGTATGAAGCCTCTGATACTGTCTAATTCGGCTGGGAGTGATTCCTTCGGAACGAGGGGAAGGAGAGCGAGAAGATCAGGAATTTTTGTGTCTACGTTCAGAGCCGTTATTGTCGGTTCCTTATCAAGATTGACAGATGAGTTAATCAGAGCCGAGATATTTACAATTCCTAAATTGAAGTCGGAAAGAGTAAGGGTCTTTGAATTATCAGTGTAAGCGATATCGCCTTCCATTTTTACCGGAAGAGGTGTGGAGAAAGAGTATTGGCTGCTCTTAAAGTCAATAAGGGCAGAGATGAGAGCGTGAAAATTATTTTTTTCTCCTGTTTTCCCGCTCAGATTAAGTTGGTCAAGGATAGCGTGGAGTGTGATGTTATCATTAATTCCGCGAAATGAGATGTCGATAGGACGCCCAATCTCAATCTTATCAATTGAGATGTCGGGCATTTCAGGTTTCTTCTTCATAGCGGGGAGAATATTGAAGTTGGAGAGTGAATCATTGATGCTCACAAGATTGACCGAAGGATTGGCGACGGCAATATTATGAAGCATGATATCTCCTTTCAATGCCTTTACGATGTTTATACCTCCCTTGATTTGTCCGGTGGTAATCAAGCGGCTGGCGTCTATAGGTAGTGAAGCTCGCAGGGAGGAGGGGATATTGTCAAGAGAGCGGGAGATGAGGGTGAGTGTGTCGATATCGACATTCAGATATGGGAATGAAGACCACAGAGTCCACTTTATGCGGTCCACTTTCAGATCCGCCTTCATATTGGCAGAAGCTTCTTTTGAGACAATCTCCGCAAGACGTTTAGGGGTAAGATATAAGGACACCCCAATTATAGCAGCCACAATGAAAACTACTATCCCTCCTAAGCTCCAAAGGATTATCTTCAGAGGCTTGGAAAGATGACGAGATGTTTTTTTGAGATCTTTATTGTCAGAAGTAGGAATATTGTCAGACATAGCGTATGGTTTATAGTGTGTAGATATAACGCCACTTGCTTTGCAAAGGTTTATAATCTTTTGTTGCTAATCAAAGGGAATTTTTTGTAATTTTGTAGCTGTTTGGTAGGGTTATTAAGGACTTTAGGGTCATTAGGGGCATGTCAAGGATTTGGGTTTTTCTATACTCTTAAAAATAATAAATTTGATTATGGACAGTAAGAAACAGATTGATAAAGTCAGAAAACAGGATAAGAAAAAGATATTATTCGTGTGTCTGGGCAATATCTGTCGCTCTCCGGCAGCTGAGGGAGTGATGGAGAAAATGTTGAAAGAAGAAAATCTTGATAAAAATTTTGAGCTTGATTCGGCAGGTCTGTATGCAGGACACGCGGGTGAACTGCCTGACCGCAGGATGAGAATTCATGCGTCCAGACGAGGCTATGACCTCACTCACAGGAGCCGTCCTGTGAAAATATCTGATTTCGATGAATTCGATCTTATAGTAGCCATGGACAACAGCAACTTTGACCGTCTCCGGGCATTTGCTCCTTCTCCTGAGGCAGAGCAGAAAGTGGTGAGGATGATAGATTTCGTTAAAGGTTTTCCGGGCTATGATTATGTGCCTGACCCCTACTATGAAGGTGCGGAAGGATTTGAATTAGTGCTTGATCTTCTTGAAGAGGGCTGTCGCAATATGATTGAGGATTTGAGATAAAATTAAACCTTTATCATTTCGCAGGGTCATATAAGAAACAAAAAGTTAAGATTATGAAAAGATTTATTCTTGGTCTGTTTATGATGGCAGGAATCGGTTTTTTTGCTAACGCAGCTGACAAACCGAGTTTTCCCGGTGGGGATGATGCCTTGAAGGCTTATATAGAAAAGAATCTGCAATATCCGGCTCATGCCAAGGATAACGGTGTGGAGGGTATTGTGAACGTACAGTTTGTCGTATTCCCTGACGGGACTATAGGGACTATTAAGATAGTTCGCATGGTGGATCCCGATTTGGAGCAGGAAGCCATACGTCTTGTTAAGACTATGCCGGCTTGGACCCCGGCTGATAAAGACGGTGTGCCGGTTGAGTCAACTGCACAGGTTGCCATCCCCTTTGTGCTTGAATAATAGCTTTTGTAGGCTCAAGGCTCGAGGCTCAAGGCTCAAGGCTCAAGGCTCGAGGCTCAAGGCTCGAGGCTCGAGGTAATCGTTTAAACGTTTAAACCTTAAGTTGAGCTTGCGAAACTTAAATTACATTGCTAAGCATACAAAAAGAAGGAACTGCAGAAATTATCGCAGCTCCTTCTTTTTGTATAGGATTGACTGATGATTACTGTTGCTCGTTGTTGTCACCTTGTTCCGCATCGAGATTGGCAGTGATGGTCATTATCACTACATCTTTCGGCTGGAGATCAAATTGTTCTGACCGACGACCGAAAAGTGCGAATGCGGAAGTGGCGAATTTACCTGTCTGTCCGTCCTGAAGAACCAAAAGGGCATCATTCAGAGGTGTCGGAAGATTGCGTGCGCCGACCTTTACTGAAGTGGGAAGCGGAATCTGTAATTCCTTGCCGGCTGCTGTAGTGAATGAAATTTTAGCTGTCACTGCATCGCCGTTTTTGATAGGCGCGCCTACATTTCTTGAAATCGCGCCTCCATAGAGGGAATCATTGATTTTCGCAAGTTTCAATTTGGCTGCCTCTTTCTCAAGATTTACATTAGCGGCATCCTGGTCAATCTTCTCTTTATTATTGTTGAAGTCAGTCATGATGCGATTGAATTCCTTCTGAACATCGTTGATATTCTGGACAGAGTCGCTGTTGAGAGCTGCCACAAGACCTTGAATGAATACCTGCTTATTGAGCTGCACATTATAATCTTCCTTAAAAGAAGAGATGTTGCGTGCCATCTGGAGTCCGAGCATAACGCCGCGGTTATAAGATTCCTGCTCAGGGCGGAAACTGTTCAGACCGTCCTTGACACCTTTTATGTAAGCCTGTTTGGAAGCTTCAGTCGCTAAGGTGGAATCGTTCTTGGCAGTAGTCAGATACTGTGCGCCGTTTATTTCACCGAAGTAGTATACAAGAGAATCGCCGGCAGTGGCATTCTCAAGCTGATCAATTGATTTACCTTCATTGGTTGAGCATGAAGCAAGCATGAGTGCTCCTGCTGCCATAGCAAGTAATGATTTAATTTTCATTGTTTATAGAATCTGTTGTTAAATTATTATTTGTTGAGTCGGTCTGCACAGCGGAGCATATAACCACCTCTATCGTATCGCCTGAAGGCTCTACATCTTTTGTGGTTCTCCCTTTACAAGCCGACAATAAAGTCAAGCCCATAATTCCTATTGTCAGAATAGGAATTATGCGCTTGATTGATATTGAAGGTGACGCAAGTTTCATTAGTTCACCTGAATTAACTCTACAGTGAAGATGAGGGGTGCGTTCGGTGGAATAGGACCACCGGGAGTCCCCATTTCCCCATATCCAAGCTCAGAAGGGATATAGAATACGGTTGTGCCTCCCTCTTTCATAAGCTGGAGACCTTCAGTCCACCCTTTGATAACTCTGTTAAGGGGGAAGGTCGCAGGTTCACCACGTTCTACGGAGCTGTCGAATACAGTGCCGTCAGTCAGCATACCTGTATAGTGAACTGTCACCTGATCAGTAGCGGCAGGAGATTTGCCGTTACCCTCTTTTACTACTGCATATTTAAGTCCGGAGGGTGTCACGGCATAAGTTTCAGCAGTCGCTTTGTCGCCTTTATTAGCAGCGTTTGAGAAGAAAGCTGCATCATATTTAACCTTACTTTCGGCAGGAGCCTCAGTATTTTCCTGAGAGGCAGATGTGGCGGAAAGGCTGTCAGTCACAACTTCCACCATTTCGTCGATAGCCTGAAGCGAATCTTTTTCACTCGCCTTTTTCTCGCCTGAGCAGGATGCCAATGAACCTGCTGCCAATACGAGGGCTGCAAAGGCAGCCGGGATGAATTTCTTATTCATTCTTTCTTTGCTTATTTTTATGAATTGTCAATTTAGGGTTCGTATTCTGATACACTTAAAAAGGTTATAGAGGGGAGCATAATCACTCCTTCCTATAACCTTTAACTTTTAAACATCGGTTTTCGTATGTAAAGCCCGAATTATTTCTTTACAACCTTGATGAGCTCAACCTCAAATATGAGGGTTGAATGAGGCGGAATTGCATTAGGCACACCCTGCGGACCATAAGCGAGGTCAGATGGGATGTAGAATGTATATTTACCACCCTCTTTCATCAACTGAACGCCTTCAGTCCATCCCGGAATTACTCTGTTGAGCGGGAATGTGGCAGGTTCGCCACGACTTACAGAACTGTCAAATACAGTGCCGTCGATAAGTTTACCGGTATAGTGTACGGTCACTTCATCTTCAGCGGTAGGCTGTGCGCCTTCGCCCTCTTTCTCGACTACATATTGCAGACCGGAAGGAGTAACTTTTACATTTTCGTTTTTCTTGTTTTCTTCAAGGAATTTCTCGCCGACAGCCTTGATTTCAGCTGTCTTCTTGGCTGTCAGTTCCTGAAGATATTCCTGAATAATCTTTTGTGCCTCTTCAGGAGAGAGCTTGGTTTCTTTTCCTTCAAATGCTGAGCGAAGAGCCTCTGTGAAATCATCAAAATTGAGGTTGCTTACGCCCATTCCTTTAAGTTGGCTGCCCATTGCCATGCCCCAGGCATAACTAAGTTGATCCATTGTCTTTTTTCCTTCTTTTAAGCTTTCGGGACGAGCGCCCCGAAGCATTGGGTTATATTATTTGTTTTCTTTTTTCTATTATTATAACGCTTCATGAGATGAAATGTTATGTTAAAAAACTCAACTTAAGCTTGTAAAAGTTAAACGCAGGCTTGAATCCCCGGGATTCACGGAGAATGGAGGAAGGAGGTTGTCGCCATCCTCCCGACAGCAGCAATGGAATTCTTCGTAAAAACCTATCATGTTATTATATAGTCAAATAGCTTGCTATTTACCCTTCCTGCTCTTTTAAACCATGATTTGAGTATATGAAACTAAAATTAAAAAATATGTTAAGAAGTTGTGGAAATGAAAAGTATTGTATAACTTTGCATCAGCTTTAGGGCTGATGTGAGGCTCAAAACCGCACGTATAAATCTCCCTGGGCTGAATGATTGTCTTATGGTGTAATGGTAGCACTACAGTTTTTGGTTCTGTCTGTCCAGGTTCGAATCCTGGTAAGACAACAAAAAAGAGCAGGTTGGAAATCTGATAGTTAAGATTTTTCTAACTTGCTCTTTTACTAATATATGTATAAGCGGGTGAGTCAGAGTGTAATAAGCCATGGCTTATTACACTCTTACGCACCCGCTCGATTATATTTAACTCGATTATATTTAAAAGAGAGGAATATTTAAGGATTGATGGTCAGATCCTCCGGTGAGACCTCTCCGAACCATTCATGCAGACGCTTTCGGGCTTTTGCAAACACCTCCGGAGTGATGTTGTTCCATATTTTCTTTATGACAAACGCCAGCGCTCCCATATCATCGGCAAATCCTCCGGGCAAAGCATCAGGAATCAGGTCGATAGGACAAATGAAATAACCTAAAGCTGCCATTATCATTATGCGATCTTTCATAGGTATGGATTTGTCAAACGAGGCATAATAGAGCACGAGAACCGCATATACCACTTTTATACCGGCTTTCTTAGCTACCTTTTTTATCTTTTCAAAAAGCTCTTCCGGTCTGTACATCTCCTTGAAACGATTGAGATGATTCATGAAATAATTAAGATTGAACGCCATAGAAATAGATTATTAATTGTTTCAGGCTAAGGTCTCAATTTCCTTTGCCTTAGTCAGTGAGATTACAAATGTATAACATTTTTAAATACCCCGGATATTAGACGATACAAAAGACTTTAGGTTTAATTTCACCATGAGCTTGTGAAAGTTGGTTCACTCATATCCCGATTGAGTTTCTCATAAAGGATGAAAAGAAATAAAAATAAAGCGGACCGTTTAGGTCCGCTTTATTTTTGCTCTCTGCCCCGGGTTAAATAATGTTGGGGCTTCGTGCGTCATGA
>JAIDPA010000273.1 GCA_029062985.1 Muribaculaceae bacterium | reverse complement strand
GATGGAAGGAGCAGCTGCAGCTGCAGGAATCACTGTTCCGTCGTCATACTGGTGCTCCTTGAAGACGATGTTGCTCACCGCTATGTCGCAATCACCATATCCCGCGAAGTCAAAAGCAATCTTTAGAGTGCCGTCAAACCCTTCTACGTCGGAGAACCATACGATAGAGCCGTTTGGCTCAACATTTACACGGTCGGCTGTGAAGAATGTATTGTCATCACCAAGCTTCTGAACCTTAACCGTAGCCAGACCTGCCATCGGAACATTCACGTTGCATGAGAAATCGTAGGTGATGCCAGAGTGTACCTCAATATTGGTCTCGACATGAACCTGACCTTGCCACTGGTCGGGACCTGTCTCAGCCGGGGTATGGAATATGATGCCCTTGTTGTCGGTCACGGTTACTGTTGGCTGGTTAGGAAGTTCGCCCCAACCACCGTCGGCAAACCATGTTGAAGCGACAGTCACTTCAGCATCTTTCCAGAGGTTATGCTCAAAGTTATAGTTGAAGCCTGTCGTAGTCACGTCAGCTTCGGCTTTCGGAGCTATGATATACTGCCAAGAGATGCCGTCGAGATCCTGAACCAAAGTGATTTCGTTTCTGCTGAAACTTGCGATTCTGTATTTTGGATTATCGAATCCGGCTTCAGAAGGCACGTATGGGAATGGGGTGTGTGCCGGAAGTGTCAGATAGAGGTTAGCACCTTCAGGCGACAATGTGAAAGTTGATTCCACTGTGCCTGACGCTACCCGGAAGTCAGCACCGTCATCAGGATTATTGACTTCAAATCCGGGGAGAGAATGAACGCCTGTGTTGACGTAGAAAGTTCCTGCTGTTCCGGGGTCAAATACGTATTTTCCTGACGTTTCTGCTCCTGTGTCGGCAAATGTGAGAATATTGGCATAGACACCTTCTGCTTCTTTTGCACCGGGACCTCCGTTCCACCATCCGGTAGGATCGTTTGTATCCGGACCGCAGCCCATATTTCCGTCTTTCGTTCCGTCGACTGCCCATTCCTTAGATGAGCCGTCGGTCAGGCCTCTCATATATGGAGTGAAATCGAAAATCGTCTTGGTTATCGTGATTGTGCCTGTGACCGAGCCTTCCGACACACCGTTAGAATTACCCACTTTCATCTCCACCGGATAATCTCCGGCAATGGTGATAAGGTCGCGGTAGGTCAGAGAGGTCGACGGGCGTGTGCTCTCATTGACATACCAGATGGGGTAGACACCCGTAGCCTTATTTCCGTTTTTATCAAGAATATTGAGCTCCACGTTGTTGAGGTCGTCCACATTGATTCCAATCTGATAGTCGGAAGCCTTGGGAAGTCCTGCCATTGAAGGCTCATTGATATGTTCGCTCGCACAGGCTGTCATGACGAGCACAGCCCCCGCCATCACACTGTTCCTGATGATTTTATTTGTAGTTTTCATGTTGTCTTTCAGTTAGGTGGAGGAATTACTGGAAATATTGATCGTTCTGCTTGAGAGTGCCGCGGCATTTGTCAATCTCATCCTGTGGGAAAGGCAGATATTTCTTATTGTCGGTGTAATGACCTGTGCGGCCATCGACTATATCTGTGTCTTCCACGAGGTAATCTTTAGCAAGACCTGTACGGATAAGATCCCAATAGCGTTTCCCCTCGCCGAGGAATTCCAATGCACGCTCCTGAATAATATTATCAAGGGTAGCGGGCACTGAAGCCAGTCCGGCTCTTGAGCGCACCATATCGAGATAAGTCTGAGCATTTGGCGAACCAAGCTCGGCGGCATTCAGAAGAGCTTCAGAGTAGCGGTAAAGACGAAGGTTGTTGTTATAATTCAACACAGCATCGGCAATCTGTCCGGAGTTGCCACCAATCTTGCCTGCATATTTAGCCAGGAAAAGACCTGTGTCCTGATACCCCTCCTTATATGAGCCGGGAGCCGGCTGCCATATTGAGGCATCGCGGCGGGTATCATTAGGTTCGTAAGAATCATAAGTGCTCTGACGGACTGTGCCGAAACCCCAACCGGTATTATCATGTATGCCGTCAGAAGAATCGTAACCGCGAGGAAGAATCATACAGGGAACGACAGTACCTCCGGCTGTGCCACCCCAAGACCAGTTACGGCTTGCGAGATAGTCTGAATAATTGATTTCGAAAATTGATTCCGAACACCATTCACCCGTTACATCCCAGATAGCAGCAAAGTCAGACATAAGCTGATATTTTCCGGAGTTGATGATCTCTTCCATGTATTTGAGGGCAGTCTGTTTGCGCGACTGGTCGTTCTGATACATCACGACTTCGGTATAAAGCATGTAGACGAAATGTTTAGTGACACGTCCGAGTTCGGAGCCTTCGCATTTCTCGGGAAGAACATTCATTTCAATCACTTTCTCAAGGTCATCCATTATGAATTCATACACTTCATCGGCAGTGTACTGAGGAGCGAGATAATCACCACCAAGGTTGGTGGTGTAGTAGGCGATATTCCCCCACCAGTGCCATAGATAGTTGTAGAAGAAAGCACGCAACGCAAGCGCCTGAGCTTCATAGTAAGTTCTGTTGGCGAGTTCAGTAGCAGTGGCAGGCTTCCAGTATTCATACATGTAATAGATCGCATCATTGCAACGCTTCACGCCTGAATAGGCATTGGAATAGTTAGTGCTCAACACAATTGTCGGAGTCGTGTTGAAGTTGAACACTGTTTTCCATTGGTTCATATCGTTGACGTCACCGCCTCCGGGGAAACATTGGTCGGCAATAACTTCAGGATATATGTTGATGCCGCAGTAGTTGTTGGCGTAGTCAAACCAGTGCAGAGGATCGTAGGCTGCTACAATGGCTTGCTGGATATTTGATTCCTTGGTGTAGTAGTCTTCGACCGGCTCCTGCGTATTATTGGTAATCTCGAGCCATTCAGTGCCGCAGGAAGAGACACCAAGCCCCATTCCGGCAATAGCGGCAGAAAGAATATATTTATTGAGTTTCATTTTGAGAGTCTCTTTGGTTAATTAATTTAAGTTTCGCGAGCTCAACTTAAGGGTTAAACGGTTAAACTTAAGTTTCGCGAGCTCAACCTCAGTTTTGGTTGTTAAGGTTAGATTGACACGTTGAAGCCGATTGAGAATGTACGTGCCTCGGGATAGTTGCCGTAGTCAATACCGATGTTAGTGCCGCTTCCGACCTCAGGAGTGAAGCCATGATACTTAGTGGCAGTGAAGAGATTTTCACCCATTACGAATACACGGATATTATCAAATCCGATTTTCCTTACGATATTGAAAGGAAGAGTATAAGAGAGGGTCAGGTTGGCGCAGCGGAGGTAAGCTCCGTTGTGGATATAGAGGTCAGAGCTCTGCCAGTTGCGGGTGTCGCTGAGGCGGTAGATAGGAATTTTGTTGGAGGTTCCTACACCTGTCCAGCGGTTGAGCATCCATTTTGGAAGGTTTTTCGCCGGAGTATCGCCACGCATAGATGCGTCATAGATCTGGTTGCCCCAGACGCCCTGGAAGTAGGCAGTGAGCTGGAATCCGCGCCAGCCTACGCCGACATTGAAACCGTATGTCCAGTCAGGTAATCCCTTGCCGAGTTTGGTGCGGTCGTCAGCATTGATAGTGCCGTCGCCGTTTGTGTCAACGAAGATGACATCACCGGGAGTAGCGTAATATGATGTCTGATTTGGAGAAAGATTATACATCCTGTTGTAAGCGTCGGCTTCAGCCTGATCCTGAATGATGCCTGCAGTCTTATACCCGTAGAAGAATGGGAAAGGTTCGCCGTTAGCAGCTCTTGCAATATCTCCGGCAGTCGCATTATCCTCGACTCTCATCCAGCCGTCGGCATTACCGAGATTGACGAGTCTGTTCTTCACGTAAGAAAGGTTACCGCTGAGGTTGACTTCAACTTCACCGAAATTGTGAGCCCAACGGAGTTCCATTTCCACACCGGTATTATCCATTGTGCCTACGTTGCCGATAGGAGCTGTCTCGCCCACGTATGAAGGAATCATCATGGTCATAAGCATACCGGTGGTGCGCTTTTTGTACCAGTCAATAGTAAACTGGAGAGAATTGTCAAGGAAACCGAAATCAAGACCAACGTCAGTCTGAGTTGATTCCTCCCATTTCAGATTTGGATTTGGCAGACCGGAAGCCTTTGAACCGTAAGTCTGGCTTGAACCTTCGGGACCGAAATAGTAGTTGTTGTTGCCTTCAGTGAGGACTGTATATCTGAAATCACCGATTGATTCATTACCGTTCTTACCCCATGAGAAACGTACCTTTGTGTTGCTCCACCATGTGGGACGGTTTTCGAGGAATTTTTCACTCGTAGGATTCCATCCTAAAGAGAGTGAGGGGAAAGTTGCCCATTTATTATTTGCACCGAAACGGGAAGAACCGTCACGACGTACAGTAGCCTGGAACATATAGCGTCCTCCGAAGTCATAAGAGACACGTCCGAAATAAGAAAGGAGTTTGGGCCATGCAGAGTCAGGACCGGCATCACCTGTACGGTTTCCGCCGTCGGCATCACCCGGAGAACCTTGTGCTACAGTTACCCATGGTTTTTCAAAATTATAAAGTTTGTTTGCAGAAGCATTTATCCACCATCCTGTGTTCTGTTTTGCAGACTGACCGAGGACTACGTTCAGGTGGTGGTCACCGAATTCTTTGTCATAGAAAATAATGTTTTCGAGCTGCCAGGTCCATCCGCGGTTGGATGAAGAAGAAGCGGAAGCATGAATGGCGTCAGTGTTGCTGAGGTTGCTGTAATAAGAAGGTTCGGAATGGCTGTCAGTGCCCCAGAAAGCAAGGTCACCACCAAAACTGATACGATACTTTATTGCATCCCATATATTGAGTTCGCCGATGAGGTTGGCAACGAGTTTGTGGCTCCAGTTATAGGCAGCCGGGAACGACCATCCGTAGAACGGGTTGGTAAGCTCCTGATAGCCGCCTCCGAAAGCTTCGGGCACAGTGTAGAGATTGCCGGCAGCATCATAGCGGGGCACATATTTGTCATTACCTGCGTAGTAATCTATCTGGTGCTGATATTCAGGAGAGCCGGGGACAAGAGTAGGTGTCAGAATCGGTGACATACTGAGGGCATTGGTGATTGGAGCTCCATAGTAAGCACCACCGCCGCCGAATCCCTTAGAGTGAATGCGTGCGTAGGAGATATTGGTGGTCAATACCAGCTTGTTGAGATAAGTGCGTTTGTTGATGTCGTCAAACAGAGTATAGATATTGTTCGCACGAAGTGTGAGACGGTTGTAGTTTGACTGATCGTAGTTTCCACCGATGATACCTTCCTGGTTGTAGTAGCCAAAAGAGAGGAAATAGTTGATTTTCTCGGATGCTCCTGACACTGACAGCTGATGATTCATCATTGGAGCATTGTCGTTGAAAATGGCGCTCTGCCAGTCGTAGCCTTCTCCGTAGCTGTAAGGATTTGCGTAGGGAGCGTTCTGACCGATATTCATGTAGCCTTCATTCTTCATGAGTGCATACTGAGTGGCATTAAGGATATCAATTGATTTCAATTTTGATTGCCATCCGTAGGTGAAATCATAATTGATCTTTGCACGACCCTGGACACCGGTTTTCGTCGTAACGAGGACTACGCCGTTAGCTGCACGGGCACCATAAACAGCACCGGAAGCAGCATCCTTCAATACCTCTATACTTTTGATATCAGAAGGGTTGAGATAGTCAATACCGCCGTCGATAGGCATACCGTCGACTATATAGAGAGGATTTGAATTGTTGATTGTTCCGACACCACGCACACGAATCTGTGCAGCCTCACCCGGCTGACCGTTGGCAGTGGTGGCAGTTACGCCGGCAGTTACACCCTTTAAGGCATTCTGAACGTTGACGGGAGCTGTCTGCGACAGGGTCTCTTCTCCGACTTTGGATATAGCGGCAGTGACAACACTCTTTTTCTGAGTGCCATAACCGACCACGACCACATCATCAAGAATCTGAGAGTCTTCAATGAGTACAATTTCAAGGTTTGACATCCCCTTAGTCACCTTCACCTCCTGAGGAGTATATCCGACATAAGAGAAAAGCAAGGTGGAGCCGACGGGGGCTTTGATAACGAACTGACCGTCCACATCGGTATTTGTACCGGTGGAAGTGCCTTTCACCATAACAGTTACTCCGATTAGAGGTTCTCCGTCAAGAGAAGACGTAACCTTTCCGGAGAGATTGACAGTCTGGGCGTTGGCACCCAGCCATGTCAAAATCACGATGAGAAATAGGGTTAGCTTTTTCATCTGTAAATTGGTTAAGTTAGTATGATATTTAGTTTATATTTTAAGGTTTTGGGTTTTAGGCTTTTAGGTTTTAGGTTTTAGGCTTGAGGCTTGAGACTTTAGGCTTGAGACTTTAGGCTTTAGGCTTGAGACTTTAGGCTTAGGCTTTAGGCTTTAGGCTTGAGACTTTAGGCTTTAGGCTTGAGACTTTAGGCTTTAGGCTTGAGACTCGTGCCTAATGCCTGCTACCTAATGCCTAATGCCTAATGCCTGCTACCTAATGCCTACTACCTACTACCTACTACCTTATTTCTTTTGAAAAATCCTGACGTAATCAATTTTCATTGTGACAGGGAGTGCCTTGTCGTCCACTCCTTTATATCCTCCCCAATCGCCGCCCCATGCGAGATTGAGAATAGGATAGAAAGCGTAGTGGAAGGGCCAGGAAGCATGATCAGAACCCATAGAGGCACGGGATGCCTTGAGCTGCACTTTGCCGTCGACATAGGTGGTGATTTCATCTTCGGTCCATTCCAGGGCATAGACATGGAAGGAGGTTTCAGCACCCTCACATTTCATTTCGTGGGTCTTCTGAGTGCCCTTTGTATGGTTATAGTTCTCAGTATGTAGAGAAGAAGACACATAATCAGGATTTGCCCCGACTTCTTCCATGATATCTATTTCTCCGCATTTAGGCCATCCGTTTGTGTTCCAGTCGACATTGGCAGGCATCATCCAGAAAGCGGGCCATGTTCCTTTTCCCTTCGGGAGGAGAATGCGGGCTTCAAAATAGCCGTAAAGCCATCCGGTCGAAGGTTTTACATTCACTCTGCCTGAATATATCTTTCCGTCGGAAGCCTTGAAGCAATTTATATTAAGGAAACCGTCTTCGACTACGAGTGTTGATTTCCCATCTACAGGTTTTGATGTGTAGATCTGCAACTCATTGTTTACATATCC
>JAIDPA010000272.1 GCA_029062985.1 Muribaculaceae bacterium | reverse complement strand
TATATGTAGTATGTAATTTTTTTATTTCTTGATAAAAAATTTTTCTCGGAATGTGCTTTTTTAATATTCATACAATAATCCCCGGTTGCCATACAATGGAGGATAAATATTTAGGTGAAGGGATTCCTATCCGTTAATTTTGCGATGTGAATTTGAAACATCATTTTAAAATCTGAGCAAAATGAAAAATGTCAGCAAAATGAAAAAAGTGGCAACAGTCTGCCTCATTGTGTTTATTCTCTTACCGGGTTCCGCTTTCCACGATATGCTTCTCCTTATGCTTCTTGTCGGGATATGGAGAAGGGAATTGCGGGAAACAATGTCCAGATGGTGGAAATACTCATACTCGGCGTTATGGTCATGCATGGCGATGTTGACACTGTTTCTCATGCCGCGACCTTTCTCACTCCCGACAGATAGAGTTTCATTGGTATATTTTAATGACAAGGGGGAGAGGGAGCCTGCTCCATTGCATCACTGGATATTCAATCTGATATTTCCGGAAGAAACAATCTGTGCTATGGGAAGCTGTGTGCCCCTGACTCCCTTACGCTCGGTTTTGCCTATCGGAGAATCTATCCTTAAGGATTATGACTCTGAATTATTGAGAGGCGGGATGTTGAAAGTGGGAGATGCATATAGAAGAAATAATCTTGCTTTGGAATCACCTCTGTCCGGAACTGTTCCTCAGGGATTCAATGAGTTCTTTGGGGAGAAGAAGCGGGCAGTATACGTGATAAGACCTCGTAATTTTGATAAAGATAGGGAGTATCCCATATTATTCTTTGCTCATGGGTATCTTGGCAACTGGAAGTTATATTCCGGGATACTCAGGGATATTGAAGATCATATCGTGGTGTGTATGGCGACGGAAGATCTTTCCGGCATTTTCAATAGTAGACATATTTCGGAGATACAGACTGTTTATCTGCCGATGTTGAATGAATTGGGAATGAAAGTTGATAAGGATGCAATATCGATTATGGGGCTGAGCAACGGTGGTTCCGCAACTGATATCGCATATAGTTCATGTCCGGGACTATTCAGAAACATCATATATGTCTCAACGGGAGTTAATCATTCAAACAGAGTCAAGCCCAAGATAATGATAATAGGGGGTGGTGAGGATCACTGCGCACCCTCAATGAGAAAAGGAATGAAGGCGCTTCAGGGTAACGGACAAAGGTCGGCTTTCTGTTTTGACGAGAAGCATACTCATCTTAAATTATTAACGGATAAGGAGAATTGTCTGAGGTTTCTGAATGAGGAACTAAAATAAATCCTAAATAACGTGTGAAAATTAAAAATCAGGACTTATTGCGATATTTGTAATAAAAAGAACGAACCAATGAATACAGAATTGGTTCGTTCTTTTATTAGTTTGTGAGGTAGTAGTTAGGAAAGACTAACTATCCCGATAATGCATTGTCGGCAGAAGAATTAGAAAAGAGGATCCCAAGCTGGGAGTGCGATAGGCTTCTGATCTTTCAGCTTGAGGATATCAGCAGGGACAAATTTCTTATTCACGACAAGGCGGAAAAGATATTCGTTAACCCAGTCGTCAGTCATTACGACATGCCCGTTGTAGTTGCCTGTCGGACCCCAGCTGTTTTCAACCATCCATTTTACAGGCTGTCCGTTAGCGTCGAGATCTACTGCGCAAAGAGTCATTGCATGTGTTGAGGCGCTATCCTTGGTGCGGATTCGTTCACCCTTGTTCATACCGAAAGTTGTGCCGAAAAGAGAGTCATAATCGTAGTTCTCAAGGCTTGCGGTGCCGTCTGCACGGTTAAGGAACTTACCGGAATCCCATGAAGAATACATCATTTGACCGTTCTTGAGACTTTCGATAGCCATTTTCTTGATTTCCTCCATCGGTAGATTGATATATTTCCAGTTTTCACCGTCATAATTGTGGCGGTCATAATCAATCTCATACACTTTATAATATTCGCGGGAAGGATCATTCATGAACATCACATAGTCGTTCTTGAGGTCGTTGCCTGCAAATTCCTTATAAAATTCCTGAGGAGTATAAGTCTTGGTGCTGATGACGTTGCCTTTGCTATCTTTTCTTGTCCATGTAAATTCTGTGGGAGGTACGCCGAGAGTCAGAGCCAGCATACGGTAGACACCCTGCAGCATCTTCTCTTTTTCAGCCATAAGGGTCTTCTCTTTAGCGCCTTTGGCAGCCATTTCGCGAAGACGCAGACCGTCTTCACGCAGGCGACGTGAAAGAAGTCGGCGAAGATTAGTAGTCGAAGAGCTTGTGAATGTTTCTCCCATCACGCTTTTAGGCACTATACCATATTTCATGAGGTTGTCGGCGATACCGGTAAACTGTCCACCATCCTGAATAGGATGAGCGAAAAGCCATTGTACAGTCTCATTGTCTTCGGGAAGCTTGGCAGTGTCGATCATTGCCTGCAAGAAAAGGTTTGACTTTTCAAGCTGATCGTAGAAGAAATTATAGCTCTGAGAAAATTCAATCTGAGGGAGATCATGCTCATCCATGATTTGAGAGCGGAGAACGTTGAGACCTGTAAATAGCCAGCAACGACCTGAAGATTTCTGGTTGGTGATCCCTTTGCTCTTCACGCGATAAGTGAAATTGTCGTCAAGCTGATTCTTAGCCTCGACATTTGCAGCGAGTTGATTGATGTCGTTCGATTTCAAAGCGTTGGAGATAGCTTTGTCGTTGGCGTCATTTTTATAGGATGTACGTAGACGTCCGAGCATGGCGTCATCGATTCCGCCATTAGGATTGACAGCCATAGCAGCGGCTGCCACAGAAAGCATGAATGCCGAAATGAGGATTTGTTTCATGATAAAAAATGATATAAGGGTTTGTTGGGCGAAATTAATAATTTTTTGATAAATAAGCAAAATTCGGGAGAAGGAAAATTTGGGATTGGGTTGATTAGGGTTTGTTAGGATTTTTTGTTAATTTCGCATTATGAATGAAGAAAATCAGAATGTTGAGCATAAGCGTATATGGAAAGACGACTACCTGAAATGGGTATCCGGCTTTGCTAATGCTCAGGGTGGAAAGATTTATATTGGCATTGACGATGATTTGACTGTAGTTGGCGTAGAGAATCTTCATAGGCAGTTGGAGGATATTCCTAACAAGATTATCAACAATACAGGCGTGTTCCCAGAGACCAATCATCTTACGATGGAGGGCAAGGACGTTATTGAGATTGTTATCGAACCCTGTGGAATGCCTATTTCTTATCGGGGGGTTTATTACTATCGTAGTGGCGCAACTAAACAAGAGTTCCGCGGGGCAGCTCTTCATCAGTTTCTCCTGAAAAAGATGGGTTTGAATTGGGAGGACATTCCTTGTGATGGAGTTACGCTTGATGATATCGATGAC
>JAIDPA010000271.1 GCA_029062985.1 Muribaculaceae bacterium | reverse complement strand
CAGTTTACAATGACAGTCTGACCCCCTCAGCTAAATTAGAACAACTTCGCGACAATCCCCGTCTTATATCAGACTTGGAGACAATTGCCGAATGGCAATCTGAATTTCTTACAGCAACGAATCCCGGCTGGATGCGAGCATGGCAATATAAAACGGCAAAGAAACTTCTCCCTGTACTTGAACAATTAAATAGTGAAAAATCCGTAGTTTTGAAAAAAGCGATGGAATATGCCTGGAATTTGGGTGACGAGGTTAAAACTGACCTTGAAATTCTAAAAGAATCGCCTGCATATCGACAATGTTCTGTTAAGAAACCTGAATTTCTCTATGCGCCCCCCTCTGATTCTCTATTAAACCTCTCTCGCCAACAGTTTAATCTCGACAGCATTGCAGGTAATGGCGATGATATCAGTCGTATAAAGAATTTGCTTTACTGGGTTCATAACAATCTGCCGCACGACGGTAATAATGGATTGGCGCCCGGAGCGCGAAATTTGAGAAATACTTACGATTGCTCAAAACGTGACAGTTGCGGCTACAACTGCCGTGCGTTAGCCATTTGCCTGACAGAGGCTCTGCTTGCCGAAGGAATACCCGCAAGATATATAACATGTGAATCCAAAAATTGGGATTCTGATGATGATTGCCATGTAATTTGTGTGGCATGGAGCGAAACCCTTGGCAAATGGATATGGGTTGACCCGACATTTGCCGCCTATGTTACTGATGAAAATGGACTGCTGCTTCATCCGGGCGAAGTGCGCTACCGATTGCAGCATGATTTGCCGCTCATACTGAATGAAGATGCCAACTGGAATAATCGTTTCAAAGAAGAAAAAGAAAGTTACCTCGATGAATATATGGCGAAAAACCTTTATATTATGTCAGCCAACACCTTGAATCAAGCAGAGCCGGAGGGAGAAACTACCCATCCGATAGGAAAAGTTGTAGCCATTGTTCCGGAGGGAAGTAATTATACAAATGCAGATGTCATTACAACTGATGATGAATGGTTTTGGCAGGCACCCCAAGCTCGATAACTTCAGCGTAACTGACAATAAATAGATACGATGGTGTTCTCCACAACTGAGGAGTGTGAACAAAATATATTTTGTTCACACTCCTCTTTCGCTGCTATATTCAATTTTGCGATTTATAGTTTGGAGGGTTTCAACGAATAATTTCTCATCCTCGGGCGAAACATAGATATAGTTACTTTACCAAGTCGTGCCAGAATTGAATATCAAGTCCCTCCAGATGCGTATTAAAGTGTCGTTTCATAATGCAAAATTATTAAAAAATTCTGAGATCCCCTTTATTCTTTGATGAATCTTGAGTTGTCGGTTTTCTTCTCGATTCTCGGGTGCATGAAACTCTTACCTGTATTGAATTTATATGTCACTCCAATCCTTGCCGTCATATATATTTTTGTAAAGCTGAAACGGTTGATACCGGAAGATTCAGTCCGTATTTTACTCCTCCTCTGCAGAATGTCTTCTAAATCAATGGAGACTGACCAGTGATTACCAAACTGTTTCTGCAAAGTAGGATTAATATTCAGAATAGGATAAACCGTGATATTACCGATTTTCATTTTCGAATTATAGAAGCAGTTCATTGTAAGATTGAATCCCTTGGGCAATCTAAATGTTGTGCTTGCAACAAACCGTAGATAACTGAACGTATCAAACGAACCCGTATCCGTCAGTTTCTGTGAAGTTATCATATATGTTAGACTTGAATATAGATTCCACCATTTCGTAATATTAATGAATCCGTCTCCATGAATAAACGTATTTCGGTCCTTACCCTCATTTCCCCAGGTCAGATATAGTCTTTCCGGATAATCCGGATTCGATGAAAACATCTGCCTGATAGGATTGTCAGTCATTGAATATCCCGCTGCAATAGTAAATCTGCCGGCAAGAATGAAATCAAGACTGAATGCATCGGTAAGACTCCTTGTGAGACTCGGATTCCCTGCCATATATGTATAATCGGAAACTTGTCTGACAACCGGATTTAACGATTGGAATGAAGGACGCCGAATATTCCTGTAATAACCCGCAGCCACTATATAATCCTCTTTTTCTGTCAGACAGTAAGATACGTTTACATTCGGAAAAAGATCAATACTGGCTTTATTGGCAATTTCTCCTCTTGTGTCGGAATATTCTCCACGTAAACCTAATTTGAATTTCCATCTTCCTGCCCTGCCATTAGCAGCAACAAATCCACCGGCAATGTTCTCATAATATAATACGTTATAATCATACTTCCGATTAAGTGTCCATGACTGATTCGACATATACTTATGGAAAGAACTGTTTGAAACATTGTTAAGTGTATAATTTGCTCCGATACTAAGTTTCCAATTCTGATTAAAAACTTTATTGAATGAAAGATCCGTCACAAAAACATTATAACTGTTATGACTGTCTGTCCTATAAATAGAATCATTAAGCAAATAAGACCATTTCATTGCATCATCTTCTGCTACTGAAGAGTTCTGATAATTATAATTTGAAATCAATTTCACTGCTGAGCCTTTATTATCCAAATTATGCGTCCAGTTGAAAGTAAGGTTAAAATTATGGAATCTGTCATGACTGTTGTAAGATCCGAAAGTCTTCCCCTTAAATTCCATAAAATATTGTTCGGTTGCAGAATTTGATATGTGTCGGGATTTACTTGAGTTGTAGTCAAATTGGATTCCGATTTTATCTCTCTCGCTTGGTTCATAAAAAACACCAAGGGAAGCATTACCTTGAATTTCTTTATTTTTATGATGCGACATTCCTATCATTTCATTATCGAATGTAGTATTCGTCATTTCCTCGTATGAAGTATATCTATCCGAGGGAGTCCCGTTTAAACTGCCGCTAAAGTTGGCAGTCCATCGTCCCGAGCGGAGACCAAGATTAATGAAGGGATTTAACCATTGTTTATATTCGCCGGCTGTCACATTCAGACCGGCAGTGCCGTTGAATCCGTCAATACGGTTACGTCTCAGATTTATCTTGATAATTCCACCCGAAGAATCGGCGCTATATTCAGCTCCCGCTTTCGGTATTATTTCGATTGAAGATATTGATGATGACTGTATGGATTTAAGATAAGTCATCAGCTGATTTCCGGACATATTCACTTTCCGATCATCCACATAGACAATTGTCCCACTCTGACCATAGATAGAAAGCCTGTCATCCGTCGCCCATACACCCGGAGCAGTTTTCAATAATTGCTGAGCGTCCTTGTTAGCCGCCAGTGGATTTGCCTCGATATTAAGCACAATCCGATCTGCCTCTCTCCGTATCAGAGGAGCTTTTACTACAATTTCCTTTAAGGTAGTGGAGGTCTGTCGAAGGATTATCTTTCCCATATCAGATCTGACTGGAGAAAATACGGCATCATCATATCCTACTGATGAGACCCTGATTTTGTTGCAATCAGGTTCTATTTCTAATCTGAAAACGCCCTTACTGTCAGTCACTCCTACACCCTTCACCGTATCATTCGCAAATACTGCGATATTAGCAAATTCAATTGGTACGGAATCACAATCCATTACGATTCCCTTAATTACCATAGAATGAAGAAAATTATGTGAAAATATAATTAATAAAGAGGAAATTATAAATCTGCTCATGATATTATTCCTTATTTTGTGATAATTTCAAATTGTCAACTGCTACTGTTCTCGCTGAATTCAAATAAACTGATATGAGGTCTATGTTATCTGTATTACCATAGTCAGTCTGCGAGAATATACAATAAGGATATTCCTCCCACCATTTTCCTTTTCTCGGTATTGTGGAACAGATATGAAACACGGCAATATTCCTCCCTTTGTATGGAATGCGTTGAAGCAATACAAACTGTTTATCCTTTTGACTATAGCGGAGGTTAGTGAAAACAGTGCCTTCTTCCGGACCTTTTTCCCAAAAGTTATCATTTACACAGGTATACATGATTCCAAATATTCGTGCCCAATCTTTGCTATAAACCGGTATAGAATCATTGTATAGACTAATTTCAGATGTAGGCTTTAAAGGCTTTACCTGATGGTATTCAGCAAACAGGAGTCCTCTTTCAAGATGATAGAATAAGATGGAATCAACCATTATCTCAGGAAATCTCCTTATGCCCTTTTTTAGAAATTCCGCAAACTTAGGATAAGAGGAAATCTGTTCCGGAGTCTGAAGTAAAGTGGTATCCGTGACCATCCATTTACATCCAAATCCTAATTCAAGTCCGGACGTACTTATTGCATTTCCATTTCGAGAATTAATCCTCCAGACTTCACCTGAAAATGGAAGCAGTCCCGATTTGTTGCCTTTAAATATTCCCTGTGATGATGAACAACCCGACAAGAGGAACAGAGTCATGGTTAAGACCGGAAGATAAAATTTTAGTTTTTTTCCATTCATTGAGATTTGCTTTATTGATTATGGTGCGAATTTATCAATAAAACTTATGGGCAAGACTTAGTCGAACCTCCTTTAGTCTTAGTCACTCTTAGTTTTTTATCATAAAAATCATATTCCAGCTTCTCAACCATAGAAAATAAATCATTTTCCTCACATTCCAATAATTTTATTATTTTTGCATTATGAATGAGGAAGTCATCCCGACTTCAAGGTGAGATTGGCGGCTGCCTGTGGAATCTTAGGACTTCAAAGCGAATCCTAACATAGCCTTTTGAAACGAAACCGAAGCGTTCTGTCTTAATTCAAGTGCAAAATTACAAATTATTTTTGTTAATCCCCTATGCCGAGGGAGAGAAATTATCGATAGCGTCAAGTTTCATAATATTGAGTAGAATATTTATTGAATGCAGCTATAGATTCTTAGCTTAGTTTGCAAGAAAGCTAAACCTATCGGTTGCATTTTTCGAATTATTTGATTAACTTTGCAGTTACAGAAGCGTTTATAATATATGAAGTTCGCAAGGATCATACCAAAATACAACCATCTTTGGGCTGTCAAGGCTCCGGATGAAGAAGTTGATGAGCTGACCCTGTTGTTCCGTAAATGGAACAATGCGGAGTATCTTCTTGACTTTTTTATGGAGAACTTCGAGGATCTTAGAAGTTTCTTCAAGATAGAACGTCTTGACCAGGCCATTGAGGATACTTTTGAAGATGCGGGGGCTTTAGAGGAGTTGATACTTGAATTTCCCTATACCGAGAATCTTGATGAACTCTTCAAACCCTTGGATATTACAGACACCCGGATGTCGGAATTGACAAGGGAGAAAGCCCGCAACTGGGACAGAGAACGTCATGCCAGTTGGCTGAGGATTTATGCCATCAGGCTGGAACCAAATGTATACGTCGTTACGGGTGGTGCAATCAAATTGAGCCGAACCATGCAGGAGCGTGAGCATACAGCTCTTGAACTTGACAAGCTCAACCGCTGTAAGGCTTTCTTGAAAGCCAATGGCGTTTTCGATCAGGACAGTTTTGTTGAACTCACTAATGAAGAATGATATGGCAAGCAAGGCAATAAAGTTTTTAGAGGCTAATGAGAGTGAAAGTCCCTCGCGTTTTGTAGAGGAAGCAGCATGGCGCAAAGAAAATGCAAGCTGGCTTCGTTGGTCGCGCCAACTTGCTGTGACCCTTATTGGCTATATGCAGGACAACGGCATGAAACGTGCCGACCTTGCCTCAAAACTCGGCGTTTCTCCGCAATATGTCAGCAAGTTACTGTCAGGCACGGAAAATCTTAGCTTTAAGAGCATAGCCAATATAGAAGATCGTTTGGGTATAAGTTGTCTTGTAATGGTTAACGCATGAAACGGGCGAAAACTACTCTACGTGAGTTATATGTTTCATATAATAAGCCTAAAATATTCCTATTTTGAGATTTGAGGTATTTCAATATTATTTTTTTTTAGCCATAATCCTGATCGGATTGTCAGTTTCTTCGTGTACACACAACCAAAGTTCATCTGACATTATTTCTGAGGGATTTAATTTAGTAAATAATGGCAAGTATGATGAAGCCCTGATGAAAGGGTTACAGGCAGAGGAGCTGCTTAAAAAAGATTCTAAATTGACTGACCAAGAATCTTTGGC
>JAIDPA010000270.1 GCA_029062985.1 Muribaculaceae bacterium | reverse complement strand
ATATAAAATAGGAAAAATAGATTCCCGATATACCAAATTCATAGTTCCCGGTTCTTTTTCTAAAATCTAAAAGGTTTTTGTGCCATTTCAGTTAGGAAAACGGGACTTGGAGGTTTATATATATGTATGGCAAACAAAGGTGATATAGAACTGCTGTTCCGCAAAAATTACAAGAGTATGCTGGCTCTTGCGGTTCGTCTTCTGCATAATGAAGAGGCAGCCCGAGATATAGTGCACGATATCTTCGCCTCAATTCTTTCGGAACAATTAAAAAACGTGACTCCCGCATATCTTTTAACAGGAGTGCGTCTCGCATGTCTGAAATATATTCGTTCTTTGTCAATAAAGGAACGTATTAATCGACTTTATGCGGTCGAGCTCCATGAAATTGAAGATGAAGAATGGCCTGACGATGAAGTTGTCGTCAAGATAAATGAATTAATCGAAACTCTATTGCCGGAAAAGACAAAGAAAATCGTGAGGCTCAGATTCAACTCTCAAATGAAATATAAGGAAATAGCTGAGACGCTTTCCATCAGCGAGGTGGCAGTCTATAAACACCTTCATCATGCCATGAATGTTTTACGTCAAAACCTTAACTAAAATGGAAGATAAATATGAAAGGATTTTTGAGGCTATCGATTATCCTGAACGATTTTCTGAGCAAGAGATTCTTGAGTTGCTTGAAGATGAAGAGACAGCGCGCTTATACAAGATGTTGAATAAATGTGCGGATGCCCTTTCCGACTCATCCGAGCCGGATATAGATAAGGAATGGGAAAAGTTTTCCAAAGAGAGAAAAAAAGCTCTCACAGGCAAATCCTTCAGATCTTTGCGTTCATTTCTTGTTCATAACGCAGCAGCGGTCTTGATAGCCATATTTGCTTCTATTGCCGTTATAGCGGCAACTATCAGTGTCTCCAAATCTATGAGGAATGCTGATTACACTTCCACGACTGTTCCAGAGGGTGCGCTGAGAGAATCAAACATGAATATAAAAACGGTGGGGAATGATTCCATAGGGAATAGAATCACTCCGTATGAAAATAATGAAACGGTTATTTTTAAAAACGAGCCCTTAGAAACTGTTATTACGTTCATTGCAAACCATTATGGAACATCCGTCAGTTTCCATAGCGACGCTTCAAAACAGCTCCGCCTCTATTTCCAATGGGATAAAAATCTTACTCTTGATGAAGTAATTGAACAGTTAAATAATTTCGAGCAGATTAAAATAAAAATCAAAGATAACATCATAACGATAGAATAAAAATGAAACGATTGATTCTTTCGCTTATAGCTATATTATGGCTGGCTGCTGCCTATCCAGAGAAATTCACATATAATTTCAAACCTATGCGTTTATCTGAAGCTCTGTCTCTCATTGCAGAAGAGCATCCTCAACTTAAACTTAATTTTATATATAACGATCTTGACAATTACAACGTTTCGGGCAGAATTGATACAGAAGATGGTTACACCGCCTTGAAGCAACTTATCGGGTTGAATCCTGTGTCGGTGATAAAAAAAGGGAATCACATTTATGTCGAGGCGCTCCAACACGGAAAATTTCGCTATTACGGCAATATTGTCGGCAACAATGCTGAACCCGTTGTAGCTGCAACTGTACTGATTCTCGCACCCAAAGATTCCACAGTCATAACTTATGGCATAACGGATAACGAGGGTCGTTTCTCAATCCCGTGCGATCGAAAAGAGGTAATCGGTAAGTTATCTTGTGTCGGTTATAAAACCACATATCGGCAATTCAATAATTTTAATGTCGGCTTGATTAAAATGAGTGAACAGCCTATCTATCTCAAAAATGTAAGCGTCACCGCAGATGATGCTCGCTTATACTCTGACAAATCAGTCTATCTTCCCTCTACAAGACAAAAGAATGCTTCCACCGATGCCACCGATCTGCTCAGACTCATGGCAATTCCTCAGATAACCATCAACCCCATAAACGGGGATGTGTCTGACAATGGAGGGAAAAAAGTTGCAATTTTCATTAACAATATAGAGGCATCCAAAGAGGAAATCCAAGGTCTTCGCACTCAAGATGTCCGTAAAGTGGAATATCTTGAATTTCCTACAGATCCCCGTTTCCGGAATGAAGAACGGGTGATAAACTTCATTGTTCAGGAATATTTCTATGGCGGATATACGAAGATCGGCACAACTGACATTTTCCTTGCCGGATTCTCCAACAGATCCACCATTTATTCAAAATTCTCATATAAAAAATGGACTTACGATCTTTTCCTTGCTTCTGATAATATTGACAATCATCATAATGGAAATTCCATTGATGCCACATATTCATTAAGAGACGATCAGAACAATTCCTACACTCTGCGAAGAAAAGATGAACTCGAGTCGAGCCATTTCAAACAGAATCAATTTCCAATCACTTTTCAGGCTTCTTATAATTCAGAAAAAATCCAAGTGAGGAATACAGTAGGCTTCACTCATAATAATAAATCTGCGGATAACGAAAGGGGTAAGCTTTATTATACACCCTCCAACGGAATTGATTTTTCCTATTCACGTATGAATCCTTCTATCAATAATTCATTTGCCTATAACGGAATGTTGTATCTGTCATTGCCGAAAAATTTATCAATAAATATCACTCCAAAATTCAGTTATGCGCGTAATAATGATGAATACAGATATAGTGCCTCAAGCTTACCGTCTCCGATAGAGCGGTTTGCACGTGAAAATGCTTATTATTATCGGGTGGATGCAAACATCACTAAGCAAATTAATAGCAATCATAGTCTGAGTCTGGGCGCCAACGGCGGCGAATGGATAAATAAACTTACCTATAACGGCAGCGACAACTACTATGATTCTTTCCAGTTAGGTTTTGTGGCTGCCCTTATAAACTACAATTTCAGGAAAAATAGTGTCAATCTGAACACAAGAATCGGTGTTTGTCTTGAACCAAGCAGAATAAATGACATCAAGGACAACGTGACTTATCCTTTTGCATCGATCAATTTCGGATATTCTCCTGATTCAAAAAATTCTTTTTCAGCTAATGTGGAATTATCCACCTCCTCACCAACTATCAACCTCAAAGCATCAGACATACTTCAACAAAATGAATATATGTACGTCGGAGGCAATCCCTATCTCAAAAGCTCTCCTATGTTAGGGACGTTTTTATCATATACATTTATACCCCGAAGCAATCTGACACTCAGCTTATTCGGTTATTTAATGGAATCATTTGATCGTATTATCGTCACTTACGGACAATATAATGACGGACAAGCCATCTTAAGGAATCTAAATAATGACGGCGATAAGACTACAGGACAGATAGGGGCGTCTGCCACCATGAATCTGCTGAACCATAGTCTTCAGGTTTATATCAATCCAAAACTTTCATTTTACAAGTCAACAGGCATTTATAAGAAATCATCCTTGCCGCTTTCATTAAATCTGCAAGCTACCTATTATCTTTCAAAATTTTATTTAAAAATATACTATCAATCTCCTCAAAAAGGAATATATACGATGTATCCGGGGACATACTCCTATCCCCAATTCTACAGCGCCACCATCGGTTGGGCAGATTCTAATTGGAATGTGCGCTTTCACGCCTCTAATTTCTTCAGTAGGAAATGGATAAATGAAACGAGCACAATTGAATCAAAATGGTATTCAAGCCATACCACCAACTTCAGTCCTGATTATCACAGTCAGATAGGCGTTACGGCAACATATACATTCGGCTATGGAAAAAAGATGACCCAAGGTTATGAGATAGGCGAACAAGGAAGTCCGTCATCCGCCATAATCAAATGAAGGTAGTTGGGAGGATTGGGTGATTGGGATGTTGGGAAGATTGGGATTATTTGTTATTAAAGTCTTGGATCTTAAGGTCTGACGAACTCATAAAAATAACGACCTCAGCTTTCATAATCGAAGCTAAGGTCGTTGTTTTTATGATTTTGATTTATGATTTAAAGATTGAAATAATAAGTGCCTGTCGAAAGCGGAACATAGAAATTGAATGTCGTTCCGTTCAGGTAATAACTTGTGTTGTAGGCAGGAACATTCAGACCCGGCATCCAGCTCATCGTAAAAGGATTATAAGCTGAGAGCACAGTAGCGTCATATTCGCCGTAACTGAAGGTATATGCGACGGTCATCGGTATTGTACGCAGTCTTCCGAAATTATCATACCCTAACGCCACAACGTTAACCGTGCCCTGATTAGCATAAACCGGATTCACTACAGGGGAATTGTTCCAACCCCAGCCCGGTCCGCCAAAACCGGGTCCACCGGGAGCTATCGGTGCAGGACCGACAGGTGGCATGGGAGCACCAATAGGCGCAGGATTGTAAGCGCCACCACTTCCGGGTGCCGGCATGGAATTCTGAGCCGACATATTTAAATTTCCGAATCCTAACATTAACGAAGCCAAGGCAACTCCGGCTCCTATTTTTATTTTCATATTTAGTGTGTTCATAGTGTTTTATAGTTTAGAGGCTCACGGCTCGGGGCTCGAGGCTTCAGATCAGTTTAAACATTAAAGAATACTACATACTTTCTTATATATTTAAAACAAACAAACCGTGATAAAGATGCCTTCCGATTTCGTAATTTGAGTTAAATAATCCATTTTTACCAACTTATAGGCTCATTTTTATTCATTGTTCCGCTCTTTTTTTATAAATTTGCAAAATAATGCACTCTGCTCCCCTTCTTTACATAATGGAAGAACGCCCTGGAGCATAGTTAAACCAGGCGCTGACAGCGCTAAAAACTAATTTATTAATGGCTAAACAAGAAGACGTTTTCAAGACCATTGTCGCCCATGCGAAAGAATATGGGTTTGTGTTTCAATCAAGTGAAATCTATGACGGACTTTCTGCCGTATACGATTACGGACAGAACGGAGTAGAACTCAAAAACAATATCAAGCGCTATTGGTGGGAAGCTATGACGATGCTTCACGATAATATTGTGGGCATTGATTCCGCTATTTTCATGCATCCTACTATCTGGAAGGCTTCCGGACATGTCGATGCTTTCAACGACCCATTGATTGATAATAAAGACTCCAAGAAGCGCTATCGTGCTGATGTCCTTATCGAAGATGAGATTGCAAAATTCGATGATAAAATCAACAAGGAAGTAGCCAAGGCGAAGAAAAGATTCGGAGATTCTTTCGATGAAGAAATGTTCCGCAAGACCAATCCGCGTGTGCTTGAAACTCAGAAAAAACGTGATGAGCTTCATGAACGTTTTTCAGTAGCCATGAATGCTAATGATCTCAACGATCTGCGTCAGATTATCCTTGATTATGAAATAGTAGACCCTATTTCGGGCACCCGCAACTGGACAGATGTCCGTCAGTTTAATCTAATGTTTAAAACTGAGATGGGTTCTACGGCTGACGGAGCAATGAACGTTTATCTACGTCCCGAAACAGCACAGGGAATATTTGTGAACTATCTCAATGTGCAGAAAACGGGACGTATGCGCATTCCTTTCGGCATAGCCCAGATCGGCAAGGCATTCCGCAACGAGATTGTTGCACGCCAGTTCATCTTCCGTATGCGTGAGTTTGAACAGATGGAGATGCAGTTCTTCGTTCGTCCGGGTGAGGAGCTCAAATGGTTTGACTTCTGGCGTCAGACCCGTCTGCGCTGGCATAAGGCTCTCGGTCTCGGGGATCAGAAATATCGTTTCCACGACCATGAGAAACTCGCTCACTATGCCAATGCCGCGACCGACATTGAATTTGAAATGCCGTTCGGTTTCAAAGAGGTGGAGGGTATACATTCCCGCACTAACTTTGACCTTTCCCAGCATGAAAAATTCTCCGGAAAGAAAATACAATACTTTGATCCTGAACTGAACGAAAGCTACACTCCTTATGTCATTGAGACTTCAATAGGTGTAGACCGCATGTTCCTCAGCGTTCTTTGCAGCTGCTATGAAGATCAACCTCTCGAGGGAGGCGACCATAGAGTTGTGCTTCATTTCCCGGCTCCCCTTGCCCCGGTCAAGTGCGCTGTGCTCCCTCTTGTTAAAAAAGATGGACTCCCGGAAAAAGCCCGCGAGATTCAGCATCGTCTTCGTTTTGATTTCACATGTCAGGTCGATGAAAAGGATTCTATCGGCAAACGTTATCGCCGTCAGGATGCAATAGGCACACCCTTCTGCATCACTGTTGACCATCAGACACTCGAAGACAACACCGTCACCTTGCGCCATCGCGATTCGATGGAACAGGAACGCGTCAAAGTCGATGATCTTGAGAAGATTCTTGCTGAAAAGGTCAGCCTGAACAGCTTGCTGCGTAAACTCCTTTAATAAGAAATTTACATTCTCCGGGAGAGTTGCCTGATTGTTTCTCTCCCGGACAAATTAATTTTTTCAATCATGAATAAATACCTGAGCAAATTAATAATCGGAGCGGTGGCAGTAGCCGGTTCGACCTCTCTTTCTTCCTGCAATTATAATTCTCTTGTAGAAAAACAGCAGGAAGTGGATCAGGCTTGGGCGCAGGTTGAAAATCAGTATCAACGTCGCGCCGATCTTATCCCTAATCTGGTGAATACGGTAAAAGGCTACTCTACACACGAAAGCGAAACACTGGAAAAAGTAACCCTTGCGCGTGCAAAGGCAACTTCAATCACAATAGATGCAGACAATCTCAATGAGGAGACTCTTGCAAAATTCCAGCAGGCTCAGGGTGAACTTTCACAGGCTCTGAAATCCTTGCTATCAGTCACGGAGGCTTATCCTGACCTGAAAGCAAATGAAAATTTCATGAATCTTCAGACACAGCTTGAGGGCACGGAAAATCGGATAGCTACCGAAAGAATGAGATATACCGAAGTTGTAAAGGATTATAATACGGCTATCAAAAAGTTTCCTACCACAATCTATGCCGGATGGTTCGGATTCACACCAAAACCACAATTCAAGGCTGAAGCAGGTGCAGAAAAAGCTCCTGAAGTGAAGTTTTGATTTTTTCTATCAGCGCAATAATTATGAAGCTATTAAAATTCGGTCTTCTTGCTCTCCCCCTCGTGCTGAGTCTGTCGTCATGTCTTAATAATGATGACCCCGACAACTCGTATTCAGAATGGAGAGCCGAAAACGAACAATATATTTCTTCTGCCGAAAAATCAGGGAAATATTCGAAAATCACTCCTGACTGGGATAAAACTTCTTTTGTCCTCATCGACTGGGTACGTAAAGGAGACTCCACTAATAAAGTAGTGCCTCTTGACAATTCAACAGTTGATGTGGTTTATATGCTTACGAACGTAAGGGGCGACACAATAGACTCATCTTTCAGGTTGACCACCAACGGCGACAGCATCTACAGAGTGCAACCCTGCCAGACCTGCACCGGTTTCCGCATTGCTCTGACCAACATGAATATCGGCGACAGCGTCACAGCCGTAATGCCATATTATGCCGGCTACGGAGCATTAGGCTCCGGCAGCGTTCTCCCCTTCTCTACCCTCATTTTCCAGATAAAGCTCGTAGGAATTCCCGGCCTGGAAAAACTTCCGCAATCTAACTGAAAAAACGGTGGTCCGGAATTTCATTGAAATGTCCGGACCATTCCATTAGTCAACCTATAATCTGAACGGTAAATGAAACCTCACTTTTTCCTTTCAACCATGCTCCTTCCGGCTGCTTTATGTATGCTGGCTGAACCCGTAGTCTTCAGAGATTACAAGGCTTCTCAGCCAACTCTTTTCCCTTTGCCGGCAGTAGCAGACTCTGCAAAGAATGCAGGAAATAACTTTAAACCCTCTTCTCTCCTGTCGTCACCCGATCCGGCTTTACAAGCTCAGCTTCAGAACTGGACCACAATGGTGCCGGATTCGGCAGGAAATCTCACCATCGTCAATGATGCCAACAAAGCCCGTCTTCAATCTTTTTCCACTAATATAAGGGCTCAGCGGTTTGCTAAAGGTAAGCTTAAACTTACTTCATCTTCTATGGGGCAAGTATTTGTCAACGGTAAGTCAGTAATTAAGAAAACTAAGTCTGATTCTGTTGCCAAAGGGAAGGATAAAGAAATTATTCTCCAGCCTGAAATGGATTATACTCTGCAGGTGAATATCCTCACTTTACCTGAAGATAAAGGCACTCCCCAATTCCGTCTTGAATTCATCCCTGATTCGGAATTTGAAGATGTTCCGATCGTAAGCGGGTTCAGTCATACGAAACGTTTCGACCTCAACAAGACTTTCCTTGGGAAAAGAGTTTCAAACGTAAGTATTTCCCCTGACGGGAAATATCTTCTTATCAGCTCGACAGAGCGTTATGATAAAGACCATTCAAACCGGGAGACCGTATTGATCAATACAGTTTCGGGCGACACTCTGAGCGCTAATCTTCCCGGAAACGTGCGCTGGATGCCAAAGGGTTCAAAACTTTATTATACTGTAAGGGCTAATAAGGATTATGATGTCTACACCCTGGATGTGCCCACAATGAAGCGTACTCTACTGGCTAAAGCACTTTCCACAGGCAGCATAACCTGGGCACCTGATTGCAGCTGGTTTGCATATTCGGATCATGTGAAAGGGAAAGAACCTGACGGACCTCTCAAGAAAATGCAGGAACCCGATGACCGTATACCCGGAAACCGCGATAAGTGGTATCTGAGAAAATATGACCCGAAGAATCGTCTCTCCATACCTCTGACCTATGGCGGACCGAGCACAAGCCTTTGCGGAATATCTCCTGACGGGAAAAAACTCCTTTATTCAGCCTCAAAACGCACTCCGGCAAAATATCCTTATCGCGAGACAGCTCTCATTCAGCTGGATATGGAGACACTGAAGGGGGATACTCTTTTTGTCGGACCCGGCAGTATTGACGATGTCATATACTCACCTGACGGAAAGAAACTTTTTGTCACTGCCGGACCAAATTTCTTCGGCGAGGTTGGAGTCAATTCAGGGAAACATCCGATTGCCAATGATTATGATATACAGGGTTATATCTTTGATATTTCGTCAAAATCCGTAAAAGGGGTTACACGTGATTTCGATCCGACTTTAAACGGAGGCTATACATGGAATGAAAAAGATAATAAAATCTATTTCCGTGCTGAAGAGGGTTTCTACACTCCTCTCTACGTCCTCGACCCCTCTAACAACAAATTTGAGAAAATCAATACTGAACTTCCTTCAGTGAGCCGTTTCTCTATCGGAGAAGAGAATACCGAATGGTTGGCTTATATCGCACAGAGTTATTCAAACACCGGAGCCGCTTATCTTCTTAACCTCAAGTCAGGAGAAACACGACTTCTGTCCGACCCTCTGAAAGAGACTCTTGACGGTGTGGAATTCGGTAAAGTTGAACCGTGGACTTTCAAATCGAAGAAAGGCGACATCATCGACGGTATCATCTGTTATCCTCCGGAATTTGATCCCTCAAAGAAATATCCTCTGATAGTGTATTATTACGGAGGCACATCTCCAAGCGCAGCAGGTATAACTTCACCTTACTCTCCCCAGGTGTTTGCCGCACGCGACTATGTTGTGTATAATCTTAACCCAAGCGGCACAACCGGTTATGGTCAGGAATTTTCTGCCCGCCACGTAAACGCATGGGGCGACTACACAGCAGATGAGATTATCGAGGGAACTAAAAAGTTCTGTAAGGCGCATCCTTTTATTAATGATAAGAAAATAGGATGTATCGGTGCAAGTTATGGAGGATTCATGACTCAGTATCTGCTTACGAAGACCGATATCTTCGCCGCCGGCGTCAGCCATGCCGGAATTTCTAACGTCACCAGCTATTGGGGCGAAGGCTACTGGGGCTACTCTTATAATTCTGTGGCAGCTGCCAAATCTTATCCTTGGTCAAATCCCAAACTGTTCACAGAACATGGTTCTCTCTTCAATGCCGATAAGATTCACACCCCTCTCCTGCTTCTCCATGGCACGGTGGATACTAATGTTCCTATCGGGGAAAGTATTCAGCTTTTTAACGCTCTTCGTATTCTTGACCGTGAAGTTGAATTCATCACTGTTGAAGGGGAGAACCATATCATCAATGATTTTGAAAAGCGCACTCTCTGGCAAAACTCAATCATGGCATGGTTTGCGAAATGGCTGCAGGATGACCCAAGATGGTGGAACGAACTTTATGGGAAATAATTCCCAAATAATATAGTTTCCAAAATTCTGAAATGAATAAACTGAAAACTGGTATCTTAACAAAAGGAGCATGCTTCTGCATGCTCCTGATTTCCTTAAATTCGTGCTCAGGTTGTTCTGAAACCGAACACACCGAAGCCGTCACTGCTTCTATTGAGGCTGCCCAAATGATGGGGCGGACAGACGCACGCGTGTTTGTGAACAGGCAATGGAACGATACTTCCGAACTTCATTACCGCCTGCGTCAGATTCGCGAACGCCATGACAGTCTGTCGCATAAATTCTCAAAGGAATATGCAGCTGCCTACGACTCAGCTTTTATTTCAACAATCCGCACCGTCCATCCCGACCTTGCCCTTCACATCACGAGATTCAACTCCGATGCCAAATAGTGCGAAGTCATAGACCACCGGATCTTCAGGACGTATCGTGCGGAGCAGCTCTGTCAGCTGCTCCGTACTTTTTTTATCGTTTGCCTTACGTGTAAGGAGTCCGAGTTCGCGTGATATATTTCCGACATGGACGTCAAGGGGGATATATAATTTGCTCTTGGGAATTGACTTCCATACACCCATATCGACTATACCATCATCGCGCACGAGCCATCGAAGTGCCATATTTATGCGCTTAAGAGCCGTCTGCTCAAGATTGACTGGAAGACATTGACTGCAGGTGGCTCCGCCATTCACTTCTGACATGATTTTCTGCATCTCCGCTACAAGTTTCCATGAGGGAGTTTCTGAATCGCCTGCCTTTACAGATGCCGAAAATGCATCCACACTTCCGTAATCAGAATATATTTTATGAAGACCGCGTAGGAAATACTGAAAATGGCGTCCGAAAAAAGTGCGGTGAAGATTCATGTCAGGATTCAAATCTTCATATCCTTCTTCCATGACATAACGATATGGTTCGTTATCCATCAGATTCAGCATTCTTTCGGCATCCCGGCATATCATTTTACGATTTCCCCATGCTATTATTGCTGATAGAAAAGCTGCTATCTCTATATCCTGAAGACGCGAAAAACGACGCGGAAACTGAACCGGGTCCTTATCTATGAAAGAAACATTATTGATGCGCTCGGCTTCCTCATTAAGCAGGTCCCGGATATCAGGCGGTATTGTTGTTATGATTTCAGATTTCATATATTTTGATCACTTATGTGTAATCTTTGCAGGCTGTGATTCTCTGTTCATTCTGTCAAGAGCTGTGACCACGAAGGTCGAACCTTCTATATCCTCAGCCTCCACTCTGACTCCATTCTGTGGAGTGACGGCTATTATTGGCAAAGATTCCACAATGTCAACAGGTTCTCCCGGATAGAACTGATAGACCACATATTTGACTACATCTGTCTCATCCTCAACATGAGAATGGCGCACCTTGTCCCATTTCAATACGACAGACTCTCCGTCTTTTTCAAAACGCAATCCCGTGACAGGTTTAGGGCGCAATGAGGCATCTCCGTATGCCGGAGGTATGGCTATAGTATTCTGATATTTCATAGCCAGGGAGTCAGCAACTCCCTTATAGTTGCCTGTTACCCAATACCCGTGCCACCACACGTTACCCTGAACATTCTCCAGCCTACGGGAAATATTCACTTTCGTGTCAAGTTCGTTTTTATCATGATTCCCGGGGTCTGGTGTATTCATTGTGCGCTGCACATCCTGTCCTATATAGACGTCGACTCCGTGGGCATTACGGTTCCACCAGTCGGCAAGATGTCGGCTCGGAGCAGCTTTCATGTCGAGTGTCCAGTATAGCTGGGGAGCAAGATAATCAACCCAGCCGTTTTTCGCCCATAGAAGCACGTCGGCATAGAGATCGTCATAATTCTGCAGGCCGCTGCTGTTGCTTCCTCTCGGGTCACTGCTTTTGTTACGCCATATACCGAACGGACTGACTCCGAAACGGACCCACGGCTTTGTGTCCTTTATGGTGTTATTCAATTGCTCGATTAGTAAATCAACATTATGCCTGCGCCATTGTCTGCGTTCCATACCCTGCCCGAACTGCCAATAGCTCGCATCATCAGCCTCAAACTTTTTCCCATTGGCAGGATAGGGATAAAAGTAATCGTCGATATGGATGGCATCCACATCGTAGCGCGTTACGATATCCTTCACTACTTCACAGATAAAGTCGCGGTTCTCCTGATACGCCGGGTCAAAAAATGTCTGTCCGTTGAATTTGACAAATCTCTGAGGTTCTTTATTCGCGGCATGATCAGCAGGGAGTATCTCTTTAGCGTTAGAAGTCACGCGATATGGATTCAGCCAGGCGTGAAATTCCATTCCTCGCTTGTGTGCCTCTTCTATTGCATATTCCATAGGGTCCCAGTCGATTGAAGGAGCCTTGCCTCGTTTTCCGGTAAGCCAGCATGTCCAGGGTTCAAGTTTGGACTTATACATCGCGTCCGCCGTAGGTCGCACCTGAAAAATGACGGCATTGCATCCTGCATCCTGTAATTTCTGAAACTGGTCTTCTATATATTTCTTCTGTTCGGCAGGCGACTTGCTCTGCCATTGTGTCTGCCCTATAACATGAAGCCAAGCCCCTCTGAATTCCCTTTTGGGATTCATTCCGGGGGGCACTCTATATTCCTTACTCTGACGGTCGCTCCCGGGGACACTGCGGTTTTGGGCGCATCCGAGAGTAATACTTCCGGCTATCATCAAAGCCGATAAAATCAAAAAATTCCGGTTCTTTCTCATACTACAAAATTAGCAAAATTCCCACCTCTCACCAAATGTAATCTTAAAGGGTGGTCAGACTTTTTGCAGAATTTGTTTTAAATTAAGAAATTTAACATTTATTGTGGGCTTAAATATGAATATATCAAGCCACAAAAGTTTATAATCATATTATTATTTATTAACTTTGTAACTGATAAAATATAAACAGTTTCAT
>JAIDPA010000027.1 GCA_029062985.1 Muribaculaceae bacterium | reverse complement strand
ATCATTTTCTTTTTCTTTGCAAGGGTTGAGATATTTCGTGCATATGCGCGAAGAATCTCTCGTGCCAATTTTTCATTACGTTCGACTCCGTCCACAGTTGATATGTCAGTGGTACATACACTTTGAACATAATTTTTAGCAACCAATAGTTTTCCTCTTGTCGTTGGAATAGATAAGGACGCAGGCCATCCTCCTCTGCAAGAGGCGAATATAAGTTGTTTTATATCCAGACATGACATCTTGCCATCAATTACAATATCCGGATTGTTGAATAATTCCATAAGAGAGATTTCCCCTGTGGATTCTTCAGATTCCCACAAACTCATAGGAGCCATCTTTATTCTCGCAATCCTCCCAGTACCCGTGTGCAAAATTTTTGATTTATCAACTGAATTTGATCCTGTAAGAATAAACTGACCTACCTTTTGTCTTGTATCCACAGCGCTTCTGACGGCATCCCAAAGTGTGGGTGCATCCTGCCACTCATCAATAAGTCGAGGGGTTGCCCCTTCTAAAAGAAGAGACGGTTTGGTAGCAGCTGTAGCAAGATAGCCGTCTCGTGTATCTGGTAACTGAAGTTTGAGCTCACTGTTTGCCTGTTGTTCCGCTGTGGTAGTTTTCCCACACCACTTAGGACCTTCTATAAGCACAGCTCCAAAGGCTTCAAGATATTCACGAAGGGTATTGTCTGCTATTCGGGGTAGATATGACATATCGTTGTTATTGTTTAGTCCTGCAAAGGTAGTGAAAAAAGTCTATTATCAAAGTTTATTTTAGTTTTTTGTGGAGTTTCATTTTAGTTTTTTGCGGTACTTTGTTTTAGTTTTTTGTGATAGATGGAAAATAGGAGTGTACTGCCCTACGAAAAGTAGATATATAACGAAATTTGTTTGGCCAATGTTTGGTCAGTAAAGCATCGATTTTTTTATCAATCGCCTCAGATCGTCTCAGATGGTCTGGTTTGTTTGGCTAAATTACATGTAAAATTAGTAAAATAGTTGATTATTAGTTTATATAATATTCTTCAGCGAGGGAGAATATTAATCAGGAATTAAGCGAAATCTTCGTCTTAAATAATCAAAACATAAGCGATTGGCAAGTGGGAAATAAGCTTGTCAATCGCTTTTTGGTACTATGTCACGGTAAGATATCCTTTTATACTCAAGTAATTAACTTAGTCTTGTCTAAGTTTGTTGTTGTCACGCGCTATTCCATCCCAGCCAGATGCTATACTCCGGAATATTCAGAGTCTTTAATAGAGAAGGAATATTCCGGAGTATAGCATCTGCAGAGAGTTATTCTTATTAGCCTGGTTCTCTCTGTCATTATGATTCTGGAGTAGTTAAGACGAGCTACAAAACGAGGAATGGATTGCTTGACCTTTATCGGAGAGAGATTAAAATATGGTTTTTGTCACTTTCTTTCCTCGACGGATGATATTTATTCCTTTAGAGGGAGTGCGAGTTTTGATGCCGTTTAGATTGTAAATTTCCTCTGAGTTAGATTGTACGGTGAGAGCATTTACATTTGCTGGATAGGAGACACGTTTATAGTTGGCAGAGAATTTGCCATCTAAACTCTTTAGACGCATCTCGGTGGCAGTCAAAGATTCGATTACGAAATGTAATGTTGTTGTAGATAATTGAATGTGCAGTTTATTATTGTTGGATATGAAATAATCCGTAATAATATCTCCGACATTTTCATAAGAAGATGGTGGCAATCCTCGTTGGGTGAATGATCCTGCCACACAAAGCCACTCGTCATACTTGTTGCTGGGAGTGAAGTCCGATAGGGGTATGATACTGTCAATATACCTGTCACTTGTGGAATTGTATTCATCTACGTAAATGCAATCCTCAAGATAAAGATATTTACAGTCTGAAATCGCCATGCTTGTACCCTCATAATCACTATCTCCAACAAGATAAGGTGTAGTGAAGAGGCCATAGTCGCCGGAATAGGAAACGAGTTCCCATCCTCCACGGAGGTCAATTTCGTCAAATTGATCGGCAGCCTTCATTTGAAGACCGAATACTGCGATCATCACAAGTAGAAAGATTTTTTTCATCGTAAAAATGATAGTGCCGCCGGACTCTCCTCGTTGGCGTTAGGTTAGAAAAGAAAAAGCGTGAGAGCCGTACTTGTTGCTCGTTCCACAATTGGAGGCCTTCGCATTGCCCGGTTAGTTGAACGAGCAACTGCAGAAGCCTCACGCAGATATATGCATCTACGCTTTCAATTTACGCTCGCACGCAAACAGAAAGCGGAATATACATATCCACAAGGCATCTACTGTTGCTGCAATCCTGACTAACCAAAGAAAGTTGCGAAGTTTCCAATTGTCAAGAAAGAGCGTCGAGTAAACGCATTTCTAAAATCTATATGTAAGTCTCTCCTTAACAGGCACCGATAACCGAGGCTTCTGCAGGGAGATTACCGAGTGCAAAGTTAATAATTATTTCCGTATATGAAAATATCGAGATATATAATTTGGCGCAAAGATAATATGATTAAGCAGAATGCGGTTAGTCCCTTTTAATCCACTTTTTAATAGCATAATTAATTTGGTCCCTTTTGTTCCCTTTTGGGTTTGTGGTTGGATTTAGAAGAAATGTTAGTGTAATTTTGCTGACACATTGTAGCTGCATGTTGGCGGAGTTATAATGGTTTCTTTATGATATAGTACTTAATTTTTAACTTAAAAGACATGAGAATCAGTAAGATTACTTTTGCATTGCTGGTGATGCTGATCATCACCGGCTGCGGTAAGAAGCAGGAATTGCCGGAGGCTCTCTCTTCAGAAACAACTACGATTGATGGCAACATGGGTGAATATTACGAGGTTGTGGAGGGTTCGTATGATTTGGATAAGTATTCGAGTGGGTTTGCATTTGATGTCAAGTGCATCAAGAATACTCCCGAAGTGTCTTATACTAAACTTGGCATCGGATATGAGATTTATGATGAGGATGGCAAAGTGGTGGATAGTAAGAATGCAACTTTAGAGGATATTAAGCCTTTGGACTCCTATGAGTTTCTATCTCTGGAAGAGGGTGAAATGGGTAAGGTGAAAGTATATCTCAACGGCTGGCCCGATAAACTCAAAGGGGCAAAGACCTTTAAGATCTCGATTAATGCTAAAGGAATAGAGGAAAGTGTTGATACGGCTGCCGATAATAAGGGGGCTGCAAGTTCGTCATCCAACAACTGGGACACATTATTGGATGAGTATGAGCAATACTGCAATAAGTTGGCATCTATGTCGAAGAAAGCCTTGGCAGGGGATGTGTCTGTAATGACAGAGTATAGTTCTGCTCTTGACCAGGCTCAACGACTTTCTGACAAACTGGAGAATGCACAAGGTGAGATGACTCCCGCGCAGGTGGCGCGTCTTAATAAGATTGCTGCCAAGATGGCTCAGAGTATGATGTGATGATGAGAATATATTAACTTTTGTAAGACTCCGTTTATCCCGGGTTCTTGCCAACACCCCAAAAAAAAAGAATTCAACTTTTGCCTGCGAAAGTTGAATTCTTTATTTTTGTGGGTCAGTATTGGTAGGCACCCCGTTTTTTTATATTTTTGCCTAAAAATTTATACGCATTATGGCAATAGACAGTGGGGTACAGCCATCGTTGATAATTGAAGACCTGCAATCTGAGGAGGACGGAATAGAGGAACTTTGCCGACATTCAAAGAGGGTGGTGTGGCTATCTGTCAGAGACGGCCGCCGGGTGGTGTATAAAGGCCTTACGGAGGATTTGCGTCATCATCCGGAGGAAATTGCCTCATTACGTAAGGAGTATTCTCTCGGCTTTCGTATAGATAGTGAGGGGGTCGTGAGGTTTTATGGCTTTGAGTTGCATCCGCAACTTGGGCCGATAATAGTCATGGAGTATGTGGATGGTTATGCGCTTTATGATTATTTAAAGGATGGCCGGAGTGATGACGCTGATTTGCCGCCCCTTGGCGAGCGCCTGAAGATTTCAATGGACATTGCGGGGAGCCTGGATATTATGCACAGTGCCGGGATTTTGCATCGCGATCTTAAACCGGATAATATACTTATTCGAAAGAGGGATTTGCGTACTAAGATAATAGATTTTGGACATGCCGATGCCGAAGATTTCGTGATATATAAAACCTCTGTCGGAACTACGCAATATGGTTCGCCGGAGCAGCAGGTGCCGTCGGTAGGAAGTAGGGCGGGGGACATTTATTCATTTGGTAAGATTCTCGAACAGTTACTTCCTGAGCGACGATTTAGGGCCATTATAGATGCTTGTATTTCAGTTGACGAATCCAAACGTCCGGATATAAAATGGGTCATTCAACATCTTTCCGACTCCAGAGGCGGAAGGTCGTGGCGTAGGTGGATAATGGGAGCGGTGGTATTGCTGTCGCTTGTCGGATGCCTTACATTTTATTTCTCAAATTATAATCGCGATGCCGTAAATGACATGGCTGCCGAAGAGGTAAAAGTAGATAGTATCCTTGAGGTTAAGACAATGGGGGATGGGTCGGCAGATGTAGGGAAAGTAGGGGTAGGGGAAGATGAGATTATCCCTAAGTCGGTCGGAGCATCAGTGGCAAAAGAGGGGAATGCAAAGTCAGAGTTACCTTCTCAGGAGGCTGCAACTGTAGATGCTGCAACAAATCAGACTCTCCAGGAGAATATAACCGCAATCGTGGATAAATATGTCCGTGAAGCTGACAATATTAATAACCGCTATGGTGAACTTTCATACACCGACAATATTGAAGAGAACAGCCGGCAACGCCTAAAACGCGGTAAGGAGCATTATGCATTATCGGATAGGATGGAGAAGGAGTTGGCTGATTTAGGTATAGATAATTCAAGACGCCAGGAGGCATATCATAAGTTATGGACTCACATAGTGTTTGAGACCAATCGGATAGATGGTGCGGATGAGTTGGCTAAGAAGATTCTCAAGGAGTATTCAGACAAACCTAAATCTGAGCCGGGCAGTCAGATTTGGGAGTGAACATGATAGAAGATGCCTTGGTCGGATCCGGCTATATATGAGAATGGTTTGTTGCCCTCTCTGCGTACCCGGAAGAACGCAGGGGCATGCTGGGTCAGTGAACTGCATTGCACATTATCACCGATTCTCAGGCGTGAGTTCTCGTTCTCTACGACTTCGAAACATTCCGGACCTGTATGGCGCAGACGTACCTTACGGTTTGGCGGCCACATGAGTGTGATTTCTGTATCTGCGGGTAGTGAAAGAGTGTCTACGTATTTCCCTTGATATTCCTTTGACTGTATTTCAACCGACTCTGAGCAATATTCCGATATGTCGTTGAATCCTATAAACTTGCAGAGTGAATTAAGTGTGTAAGAGCTTGGGGTGTATTGATTGCCTTTGTCGGATATGTATCCCCATACGCGTTTAAGTGTTGTAGGGCTGATATAACCATGACCATCATTTTGTAGTCGCTCGCTTAGGTATATGTAATCGGCAGGTGAGTGGAGTACACGTGATATGTATCGTTCCACATCCTTTTTCAGGCGATTTAAATCTTCTGCTTCGATTTTGTTATTATCCTTCATTATCTTTATCAGCTGCTTATGAAAAGTGTGATTATATCCTGTTGCGAAATTACAAAATTTAATCGGTATCAACAATGGTATTTCAACCTAAAATAGCCTTTATTTTCCTTTCATGTATTAAATTCATAGGATGGTTTAAATGGGGAAGGGAGACTCTGAAATAATGATAATTTCACCCACATACAATGTAGAAGAACGAGGTGGGGCAATTACAGTATTATTCAATTTTTGAATCACGTCTGACGCATATTATTCTTTTGCAATGTCAAAACTTTTTAACGTGTAGGGGCAGATAGACATTGTCATATCCGGTCTACTAATGGAATTTTGATATATCACATACATTGTGGATGCGGTGAGGGAGGAGTGAACCACATATTTTGATAGTTTGTTAGAAACATAAAGAAAGTAAAAATTTGTTTATAAAAATAAAGATGGCAGTTTCTTCCACTACAAAACCGACTTCTACGGATGTGTCAGCAGCGCCGGGTAATTACGGGCTATTTGTTGCATTCATCGCAATCATAGGAGCTTTCTCATCATTCGTCAATGATATGTATCTTCCTACGATACCATCAATGATGAAAGAATTTCATACCACGCCCTCAATGACACAGATGGGCATATCAATGGCAATGGCAGGCATGGGAATAGGCTCAGTGCTCTGGGGCTCAGCCAGCGACCGCTACGGAAGGAAGCCGACCCTGATCATATCCCTTATAATTTTCGTAGTGTCGACAGTGGTGTCGCTGTTTTCCACAAGCATCACCTTTTTCATAATATGCCGTCTTTTTCAAGGAGTAGGAGCCGGAGGTGCCATGGTGCTTTCCACATCAATTCCTGCTGATGTCTATGTGGGACGCCAACTTGCAAAACTAATGGCGATAATAGGAGTTGTCAATGGTGTGGCGCCGGCGGTTGCTCCCGTTGTCGGAGGCTTGATGGCTGATTGTATGGGATGGCGCGGCATATTTGTGGTGCTTCTTGTAATCGGGGTGGTGATGACTGTTTGGACTACAAGATATAAGGAGACCCTTCCTCCTCAGCGACGTTTGCAGGCACACAGTCTTTCTGATTATCTGAAAGCTTACCGTACGCTTCTCACCAACGGACGTTTCATGATTTATGTTACGATTAAGGCAGTCGCCATCGGTCTGCTGTATGCCTATATAGCCTCCGCGCCCTTTATTCTGCAAAGTCATTATGGATTCAGCGCGCTGATGTTCGGTCTGATTTTCGGAGGGAATGCACTTGCCATGAGTGTGGGCTCCACACTGGCTTTACGGTTTAAGGTAATGAAGCAAGGAATGGTCGTAGGGTGTGTAGGTATGTTTGTATTTGCCGTGGCGGAGGCAATCGTGATGTGGAGTAAGGCGCCCTTTGTATGGTACGAGATTTTCGCAGTTCCCATGTTGTTATTCTCAGGCATGATATTCTCAAGTGCAAATACCCTGTCGATGGAGGTGGGACGCAGCGAAGCGGGGACAGCCTCAGCAATACTCAGTGTTGTTAAATACGCCTTTGCAGCGGTAGTGTCGCCATTAGTGGGTTTGGGAAATATGTTTCATTCTACGGCGATAGCTTTCGTAGCAGTTACATCTATAGCCCTCTTGCTTGCATGGAAAGCCAGCCGTCTCCCCTCGCTTGCCGACATGGAACGGTGATATGCATCACATGGCTGTTATTACTTTAATTTATTCTATCTGACGGACAAAAAGCGCATCAGGATGCTTGCCCATGACAAATTTCCCTACGTTGCATAGCCAAGCCTTTTTATGGTATCTATCGCAATAAAGCACATCATAGGTAGCGCCAAGATAGGTCTGATTTGTTTTTATCATCTTGAAGAAATCACGTTTGTTGACAGGATCGAGTGCTACTTCTAATCTGACGTACCCATTTCCGTTATCGAGCGCTTCCAAAAGGTCGTCAGCTCCTGCCACCATTTCCAGATTGGAATGGAACATACGGGGCCAATGCTTGATATCGGCATACCATCTGCCGTCAGCCTCACGGATAAATCCCATTTTGAAGTTTGACGTATTGATATCGAATACTCGGTTCAATACAAATTGAGCTGCTTTTGAGCATACCAGCTTCATACCGAGATTGACAAAAGCTTCGGATACTTTTTTCATAATTCAAGATTTAGTTGCATAAGATAATACCATAAAATATAAAAAGGTAAACGATAGAATTTATATGATTGATTTAGTGTATATTATATTGAATATAGATATTTCAGTTGCGAAGTTAAGTGTAGACCCATCAATACAGATTTACCTTACTAAAGATATAGTTATAGTTCAAGATTGAACCCAGATTTTCTATGTCTTGCGGCAATTTTACCCTATGTTCAGAGATTTGAGAAAGCCGACTCTACGAAGATGTCGTTGTCAAAGATGAAGACATTTTCGCTGAGTCGGCTGAACATAACAGAGTAGTAGACAGGCAGTAGATAAGACAGAAGTAGATATTTGGAAAAAGTATGGTTATTCTACTTCGTATGTCTTACCATCATAACCTGAGACAGTTCCGTCGAGGTTTGTTGTGCCCCGGACGGTTCGTCCATCGTTGGTTATAACCTTCACCTCTTTTCCTGCAAATAAAACTGACAATCCGCCAAATATAGCTGACAGACCGAGTATAGCCAAGACAATGACCACGCCTATAACAAATATCATTAATCCTGTGATCATTATTGAAAGAGTCAGACCGGCTGAAGCCAAGAGATAGAGAATCGGGAAAAGCACTCCCTCTGTCCATTGCTTGTTTAAGAAACACCATGCCATTCCACTTAAAGCGGGAATAAGGAGAGAACAAATGACGTAAATATAAGTGGTGCCGGGCATATCTCCGTTATCAAGCCAAGGCAATATGATAAGCACTATTCCAAGAAGCACCGGCATAAGCGATGCTTTCTTAATCCAACCAGGCGCTTTTTTGATTTCATCGAGACAGCGTCCGCATACGTAATAAATGCCACCTGTCTGAATTCCTGTCACTATGGCAAGGAGGCAGAAGTTTAGGATTGCCATCCCCCAGCCTCCTGCCGTGTCGGGCTTAATGAACCACATGAATAAATTTTGAAAACTAAGGGCATAAATTACCTCGAATATTGAAATTGCCACCAATGATCCTCCGAATGCCCAAAACAGCACACTCTTTTCATATTTAAAATATAACACCCATAGAATTAGGGTGATAGCTGAAAATGTCAATATGACATATAGCCATCTTGTTGGACCACTGTAAATATTTATAGCCCATTCCATTTGCGGCACAAGAAAGCGCTCCATTGGATTGCGATTGCTTAGAGACGCTGTCTGAACATAATTAAGTTTTTCAGAGGGGTCAAGTTTGATGGGATAAAACCATGTCAAAGAAACATAGCCGTTCTTCCCTTTATATTCAAAGGGTATATATTTTAATCTCTCGCCTTGGTGGTCGGCTATATACGCTTCAGTACGTGCGGTTGCAAAGATAGTGTCGCCTTTTGCTATCTCGCATATTTTTTTAACGGTCCCCCTTTCCGTCATTTCGTATAGTGAGGTTTGTGACATTGACTTGTATGCCTTGTTTGCATAAGATGCTAAAGGCAATAATAGTAGGGTCACGATAATGACCATGAGATTCCTTTTCATTGTCAGGTTTAGTTACAAATTTCGATAAATTATTATTTTTGCAAAGATAATAACACTAAGGATTGAAATCAATCACGGCATTCCGTAGTTTTATTCGGTCAGTGTGATCCCTATCAATGTTTTATTTTTAATCCGGAAAAACATACCGGATGCCGAATGTGATGAGACGTGAAAATTTTTGATTCCTGAAAATAACTTTTCTAGCATTTAAAATCTAACTATTCACTAATAAGGCTGAATATCATAATTTATGAGTAAATTTGCAAAATGGAATCGAAACAGAAAAGTATACAGTCAAAAGTGGAACCTATCGGAAAAAGTAATCCCTCAATGATACCTGTACGGATTGAATCTCTTATACATATTATACGTGAGCAACAGGTGATGCTTGACTCAGATTTAGCAAGACTCTATGGTGTGGAAACTAAAGTATTGAACCAGGCTGTAAAGCGTAATATTCAACGTTTTCCGGAAGATTTTATGTTTCAGCTGACAAAGGAGGAGTGTTTGAGGTCACAAATTGTGACCTTAAACGAAAGTCGAGGTCATGAAGGCGGTGAGATGAAAAAGGGTCTTACAGATAATTCCCGAGCTATCTGTAAGACCTTTTAACTAAGTAAACAATAGAGAATTATTATTATACTTTTTCATTTTTAATCCGGGAAAAATTGCTTAAATTTGTCTCATGGAATCGAATCAAGCAAACGAAATAATACTCTATCAGCCGGATGACACCCTCACTCTTGATGTGAGAGTGGAGGATGAATCTGTGTGGCTGACTCAGGCACAGATGGCGGAATTATTTCAGACCACAAGAAATAATATCACCCTTCATACTCGTAATATTTTTAAAGAAGGAGAATTAGAGGAAAATTCAGTTAGTAAGGAATCCTTACTAACTGCTAAAGACGGGAAGAGGTATAGGACAAAATTATATAATCTTGATGTGATCATATCAGTTGGCTATCGTGTAAAATCAGTTAGAGGTACACAATTTCGAATATGGGCACTTCAAATTCTCAAAGACTATCTTCTTCGGGGTTATTCAATCAATCAACGTTTGATGCAACTTGAGGACAGGATTGACAGAAGATTGTTTGAGCATGATCGTCATCTTCTTCAACTTGATGAAAAGGTGGACTTCTTTGTGCGTTCCTCTCTACAACCTAAGGAGGGAGTATTTTTCAACGGACAGATTTTTGATGCCTATGCACTTGTGGCTGAATTGATACGCAAGGCTAATAAACGGATTGTCGTAATCGACAATTACATTGATGATTCGGTTCTTGTTCAGCTATCAAAACGAAAGCAGGGAGTGACAGTAGATATATACGATGGACAGATTTCCAAACAACTGCGGCTGGATGTCGAAAAACATAACGAACAATATTCCGGCGTAACACTTCATAAATATACTAAGGCTCATGACCGCTTCCTGATAATAGATGAGGAGGTGTATCATATCGGAGCCTCTTTGAAGGATCTCGGTAAGAAACTTTTCGCTTTCTCCAAGAT
>JAIDPA010000269.1 GCA_029062985.1 Muribaculaceae bacterium | reverse complement strand
TTATATGTCTTAATAGAAGAAATAAATTAAGTTGGCATTAAATTATAGGTTGTAAGACAATAGGGATTGGCTGTTGAAAAGGAAAAAAGGCATCAGCGACAGTACTGTTGCTGATGCCTTCTCGGAATATAGTTTTGATTTATGGTAGAAGTCTTATTCAGACATTTGCATCCTGTGCTGATACGGCTTGACGGTTGTCTCTTTTGCCGTTTGCGCCTTTCTTGCCTTTCTTATCATGGCGAGCGTGCATACCTTTATGGTCTTTACCATGTTTGCCGACTTTCTTCATGTCTTTTTTGTGGTGATCACCAGCCATCATGAAGTTATTCTCAAGGAATTTGGTGTACTGTTCGGGAGTAAGAATGCTCTTGATGCTGTTGAGGTAGTTCTGCTTAGCCTCTTTACGCTTAGCCTGCATTTCAGCTTTGCGCTGCTGTTTCTGCTCCGGAGTCAGCTCCTGTTTCTTCTGACCATCTTTTGCTTCCTTCTTTGCTTCCGCTTTTTTCTGCCATTCAGCCCTGCGAGCCTTATTGAGATCCTCAATCTTAGCTTTCTGAGCATCCGTGAGGTTCAGCCCCTCGAAAGCTCTCATTCCTTTATCCTCTTTATTGCATTTGCCCTCTTTATTGCACTTGGCATCTTTAGTGCATTCTGTGCGGGCTTTGCAATTATTGTCAGTATTTTTTGTGGTGTTGTCTGCAGCCATCATTGAGAGAGAAGACGCTGCGAAAATTGCGAGACTTAAAATCACTTTTTTCATCGTTATGTGTTTTTGTTTTATTTTCAGTTAATATTTTATTTATTTGTAAGCAAACCGTCGATATTCAAATGCGGATGTGTGAATAATATTTTAAATCCCGTCATGTTGTTTTCTGCGGTTTACGTATCTTTGACCCGGGGAAAGAACGATAGTTTAATTATAAATTATATTTTAGTGTTTGTTAACGTATTAGTTAATAAATATTTGTGTGGAGAATAAAGAAACTATCCCCTAAGGGGATAGTTTTCGGCGAGGCATTGGTGCAAAATAAAAAGCTTCCTCTCAGAGAAAGGAAGCTATAATTTGCTTTTTATAAAAAATGAATTTTGGTAAATAGGGGTTCCTTAATAATGTTCCGGCTTTCTTGAGCCTTCGTGTTTTTCATCGATGGCGTCAGGTGAGGAGATAAGGAGGAATAATATAATTAAGAGGAGGGGAATCGGAATTTATCGAAATCCTTAGATAAAATTATCTGTAATCTTTCAGTAAAGCCTGAAGACGTTTGCGGGCAAAGAAGATACGGCTTTTAACAGTGCCTAACGGCAATCCCATCTTTTCTGCTATTTCGTTATATTTATAACCTGCTACGTACATTGAGAAAGGCACGCGATATTCTTCTGAAAACTCTTTAATCGCCTGAGAAATCTCTTTGGCTGCGAAACTTCCTTCCGGAGTAGCCAGACCTGATTCCTGAGAAAGATTAAGATGATAAAGATCTTCAGTGGTGTCAACTACTGTAGCACTTCTTACCTGACGACGATAGTTGTTGATGAAGATATTACGCATGATAGTGAATACCCAGCCTTTAAAATTGACATTATCAACATACTTGGATTCGTTGTCAAGTACTTTCAAGGTAGTGTCCTGTACAAGATCCTGCGCTGTCTCGCGGCTTGTTGTCAACTGGTATGCAAAGTTAAGAAGATTGCCCTGCAATCCGAGTAGTCTCTGTTTAAATGTGCCTGAATCTGCCATCGTTGTATAGTTTTAAGTGGTGGTCAATAATGTAAAAACTCGTCCTTAACTAAATGGAAAGCTTTTACAATATTTTCCAAGTTTGATTAAGTTTTAAAAGTCGTTTGTCTGTATAACACGCCTTGGCAAAAAGTTATCATGACTTTTGAAAAATTTTTTAGCTGAAATGTGTTTTTTAACATTTATAAATACAAAATCCCTATGCAATGTTAAAATTACGGGTGCAGGTTGACATTTATTTTAACAAATCCTTGTCGGTAGGCAGCGGGTTTAAATATGGTTTAGAAATGAAATTTTTACGCCTGAGTTTAGGAGTTTGACCGAAACTTATCTTTTTCAAAAATCTTTATTTGGAGATATAAGACGTAAAAAGTTTGGGCAGCTCCGGTATGTACTTTCGTTAAAAATTGAAAAATACAACTTAATTTTTGTGTAAGAATGGCATATTATGATTAATTTTGTGGCGGTTGGATGTGCTGACTTCGATTATAGAAGGCATGACAACAGTCTTTTTCTTAATGTTTAATCTTTAATTTCAGTGAGCAAAACTGCAAAAAAGGCAAACTTTTGGGTGCGTCGGCGTTCTCATATACCTCTGATAGTTATAGGAACGCTGGTCGTGTTGCTGCTCTTTTTTAACGAAGACACTTCTATCTCATTGAATATGCAATACGAGCGCGAAATTAATGAATTGACCGAATCTATTGCAGAATGCCGGGATTCCGCTGCATTTTATAGGAATCAAAGAGAATTGCTCATTCATCATAAAGGCGATCTGGAGCATATAGCACGTGAGAAATTCCACATGCAGAAACCTTCGGAGGATGTCTTTATTATTAAGTAGTATCATGGGGGCTGGTTGCCTCTTTATCCAGATTTCTTTTCACACCATATATGGCAGGTAAAAATCTTTTTAATCCGGCTTCAATTTCTGACCGAAGACGATACGTGGAGTCTACGGCGACTTTCGGGCTTATACTTATATGTGTAGCTCTTATTGTGCCCTTTTTTAATCCAACTGATTTTGCATTGCTCGTAAGTTTCAAGTGGGTATATGCGGCAGGCGCGATAATATTTCTCATAGCGAGAGTGGTTAATGTTTCTGACCCTTCTGATTCCATCCGTCTCAGACGACTTCGACGTCTGGAATTCTGGGCGGGAATTGCTTTTGCCATGGCAGCCGGGTTCTGGTTTTATCAGGAATCCCATCTTGCGTCATTAGGTCAGTATGTAGGAGTGCTCGCTATTTTGCGCAATACAATCATGTTTTCTCTTGTAGGTGCCTTGATTCAGATTATTGCCTCCTGGATGATAGTGGCTCAATCTCGAAAAGAGGGTAAGGGCGACAGGAATCCGGGAAAGAACGGGAAAACATCATCGAAATGAAACATAATTTCTCAAAGATGAAGATTCTCACAATCGATCAGGGGAATTCCTCTGTTAAGGCTGTGGTCTGGCAGAATGGAGAGCCTTTGGAGTCACTGCGTATTTCTGCCCTGTCCATTGAAGAGTTGCTCCCTCTTCTGGAGCGGCATGAGATAGAGGGGTGTGCATTCTGCAGCGTGGCTCATAAGGATGCCAAGTTTTTGGAAACCCTCCGTCGTCTGGTGGATGGGAATCTGGTTGTGCTGACACCCTCATTGTCACTCCCTATAGAAATACGCTATGGGTCGCGTGAGTCGCTGGGTGCAGATAGAGTGGCAGCAGCCGTCGGAGCGTTTTCCCGATTCCCCGGAGAACCTAATCTCGTAGTAGATGCGGGGACAGCCGTTACTATAGATTTCCTTGATGAGAGCTCGACATTTCTCGGAGGAAATATTGCTCCCGGAATGTCCTTGAGGTTTTCATCACTTCATGAAGCCACTTCCCGCCTCCCAATGGTCGGAAGTGGGGGGGAGCTTCCTCTTATCGGCAATGATACGGTCACAGCTATCCGCTGCGGAGTGATAAGAGGGATGGCTGCCGAAATCAGCGATGCATATTTTTTTGCAAAAGAGAAATATGGATGTGCCAGGGTGATAATGGCAGGAGCTGATGCAGATGTTCTGGCTCCTGTCCTTAGTGAAAAAGGCGTCCCTGTCATTACGGATCATTACCTCGTCGGCAGAGGATTGGAAAGAATATATAAATTTGAACTATTTCAGGACTAAACCCACCATAATGAATAAAATTAAGATTTTGGTCATATTTATGCTCTTGGCAGTTGCCGGAGCTAACGCACAGGTGACAACGCCATATTCAATGTATGGCTATGGTATTCTCAGTGATCGTGCCACATCCATGCAGCGGCAAATGGGGTCAGTGGGTTATGCCATGAATTCCGGTCGTCAGATCAACGTGATGAATCCGGCGTCTTACGCTGCTATTGATTCTCTTACTTTCCTTTTTGATATAGGGGCTGACGTGGCATTGCTTTGGCAAAAGGATGGAGATGCCCGGGAACATTCTACGGGAGGCGGTCTCGATTATATCACCATGCAATTCCCTATTTGCAAATTTATGGGTGGCTCTGTGGGCTTGCTCCCTTATTCATCTGTAGGCTATGCTTTCGGAAAGGATATTCAGCATGGTGCAAAACTCAATCAGGGTACGGGTGGTATTAATCAGGCGTATCTGGGTGTGGCAGGTAAGGTGGGGGGCTTCTCTATCGGAGCCAATATTGCTTACAGTTTCGGAACAATTCAGAATGATGTATTCTCCACTCCCCAGCTTCAGGGACAGATGCTTTTCGAACATATAATGCAGATAAGGGATTGGGACATAAACTTGGGTGTGCAGTACACGGCACGTCTTTCACGCACGGAGTCGTTGGTGGCGGGCGTCACTTATTCTCCCAAGAAGTCGCTTCATGGAAAGACATGGGAGACAAAACAGGCGACTGCTCAGGACAGCAAGGCAGACACTGTGGCATATATGAATATGAAGGGCAACTATTACACCCCTAATTCCGTCGGGGTTGGTCTTTCCTATCGTCACGAACGCTCATCTCGCTGGCTTATTGAGGCTGACTATACATTCCAGCAATGGTCAAAAGCTAAATATTCCCCTCTTTATGAGATAAATAATCCTGATAATCTTGTGTTTGAAGGAATGAATTTTAATAATCGCACCCGTTATGCGATAGGTGGTGAATATGTTCCGAAATTAAGGGGCAACTATTTTCAGAGAATGGCTTACAGATTGGGTGCTTATTATACTGACGATTATCTGAATATAAGGGGTAACGGCGTGAAGGAATATGGTGTCACTGCTGGTTTTGGTTTTAATACTCCCGAAGGAAAAACGATGATAAATCTCGGAATAGAGTGGAAACACAGGTCAGCTTCTCCGCAAACCCTTATTTCGGAGAATTACCTTAACATCACTGTTGGTGTCAACTTCAACGAACTATGGTTCTGGCAGCGCCGTATCAAGTAAGGAAAGATGATGGGGTTAAGAAACATGGGTCTCTCGTTGGCAATGATAGTCGGTCTGGCAATCATTGCGGGCAGCTGTAAGGAGGAAAGCAAGATTGATGTTACGCGTGACATTAATCCTAAGAAGATACCTTCAATGACTACTCATAACATATCTACTCTTATTTCAGACTCCGGAATCACTCAATATAAGATAGTAGCGCCGGTGTGGTATGTTTATGATGAAGTCGACACCCCTCACTGGTCGTTCCCTCAAGGACTGTATTTACAGAAATATGATCGTTCATTCAAGGTCATAGCAACTGTGGCAGCTGATTCCGCCTATTTCTACACTGTCCAGAAATTATGGAAACTTGAGGGTAATGTGGAGATGACAAAAGAGCCTAAGGAGTTGTTTCTGTCTCCACGTGTGTTCTGGGATCAAAGGCGTCAGCGCCTGTATTCCGATACGTTCATACATATAGAAAATGCTACCCACGTCCTTGAGGGCTCAGGATTTGAATCCAACGAGCGCCTTACGGATTATAGAATCCTTCACCCGACAGGTATTTTCCCGGTGAATCGTGATAACTTGCGTCATGATTAGGAGAGAATATCCTTTCTAAGGGTGGATGTAGAATAACTTTTAAATTGAATCTTGATAATTATGGAACTCACTACGGCTATTTTGGTCACACTTATTGCTCTTCTTTTATCCGCTCTTTTTTCCGGGTCGGAGATTGCTTTTGTGCAGTCAAGTAAAGTGAGAATGGAAATTGACGCTGCCCGAGGTGGTGTAGTCGACCGCATTATAAGAGGTTTCGCACGTCATGAGGATATGTTTATATCTACTCTTTTGGTTGGAAACAATATAGTCCTGGTAGTGTATGGTATCACATTTTCCATCATTATTAACCCCTGGCTGGAAAGATGGCTTTCAAATGAGGCACTCGTGCTGACAGCAAATACTATTCTTTCTACGGGGGTTGTCCTGATTGCAGGAGAATTCATGCCAAAGACGGCATTCAGGATAAATCCTAATTTTATGATTCGTCTGTTTGCGCTCCCCCTTCTCCTTATATATTGGGTTTTGTATCCTGTCTCTCTTCTTGTGTCGGGTATATCCAAGGGCTTGATGCGTCTGTTCGGCATTACTTCCGACGAAGAAGCCACGGAACGTCTCACCATAGAGGAGCTTGATGATTATCTCCAGCATCTTGACGAAAACTCACAAAGTGAGGAGGTGGAGAATGAGGTGAAAATATTCCGTAATGCCATAGATTTTAAGGACACAACTATGGCAGAATGTATGATTCCCCGCAATGAAATTGTAGCGGTAGGCATCGATTCCGTGACCCGTGAGGAGTTAATCCGTAAGTTTATCGCCACAGGCTTGTCTAAGATTGTGGTCTATGCGGAAGACATTGATGATGTAGTAGGGTATATCCATGTCGCGGAGCTTTTTAATGTGGAATCAGATTGGCGTAAGCATTTGAAGCCCGTGATATTCACACCCGAGACAATGTTGGCTAATAAAATGATGCGGCGAATGCTTTCCGAAAAGAAATCTATGGCAATAATTGTGGATGAATTCGGGGGCACTGCCGGGCTGGCTACTTTGGAAGACCTTGTAGAGGAAATCTTCGGAGAAATAGAAGATGAACACGACAGGAAGAAGCTGCTTGCCCGGGAGGTCGGACCCGATGAGTATGAATTCAGCGGGAGAGCAGAGATTGAAAATATAAACGAAGAATTTGGTCTCGATATCAAAGAATCAGAAGCATATCACACTTTGGGAGGCTATATTCTGGACAGTCTGGGAGCTTTACCCCGGCAGGGTGATACATTCGAGATCGATGGTCTGGAGATTACAATAATAAGAATGGCAGCCACAAAAATAGAATTAGTCAAGGTGAAGAAAAAATAATTCAAGAAAAACGGCGTGAATTGCTTCTTTTTTTGACCAATTATTTTGGAATATATCCAAATTTGATTACCTTTGCACTGAGATAATGAATACAGTTATAAACAACCTAATTGTTCGCATCAAATGAGCAGCAAGCCATCTTTCGTAACATCGGTACTTGGAATGCAGGCAAATTTACGTTCTTTCGCCTTGAAGCTCACTCTTGATAAGGATGAGGCACATGATCTCGTTCAGGACACTACCTTGAAAGCTCTCAGCAATGAAGAGAAATTTGTAGACAATACAAATTTCAAGGGATGGATGCTGACTATCATGCGCAATATCTTTATCAATAACTATAGAAAGAGTTCGCGTGAGAACACAATGACCGACAATACGGAGGATCTCTATCACCTTAACCTAAGTCAGGAGTCCGGACTTGAGACTCCCGATGGGGCATTCGCAGTGAATGAAATCTCCCAGATTCTTGCCGGATTCCCCTCCGATTATCGCGAGCCTTTCTCGTTACACGTGGCAGGGTATAAGTATGAAGAAATTTCCGAGTGTCTGAATATGCCGCTCGGTACGGTGAAAAGCCGTATTTTCTTTACTCGTAAAAGGCTTCGTGAAATCCTAAAGGATTATCGTTGAATTTTAATTTGTTCTGCGGTTTTGTCTACGGATAGTAGGTACTCGTAATCTCATTCCCGCCGGTATTTTTTTTAATACCGGCGGTTTTTTTTGAACATTTATTCCCTTATGGGTGTTATCCTGTTGAAGATTATAATATATCTTATCAAACTATTCAATTATAAAAATTAGCTGATTATGAAAAAACTTTTACTATCTTGTGCAGTTCTGGCGTTGGGAACGACTGCTGCTTTTGCTGATAATAATATGGGCGTTGGTATTAACCTCGGTGCTGCTCCTGTGATTGAAGGCTCAGGTTCGCCTACAAACTTCATTATTGGCGTGAAATATCAGTATCAACCCACAAATTTGATTCGTCTCGAAGCTGCAGGTGATTTCGGATTGAAAAATAAAGGCACAAGCACTTTTAATGCTATGGCTAATATTCACTTCATGCTTCCGGTTGCAAAACAATTTTATATGTATCCTCTTGCAGGTATCGGTTACGGACATTTGTCACATGACATAGGCGGGAATGTAAATGCTACTTTTGATAAATTCGCTTTCAATATCGGTATTGGCGCAGAATATGAGGTGGCTAAAAATTTTGATGTGAATTTTGAATTCAAATATCAATATATGGCAGATTATAATCGCTTGCCGATTCTGGTTGGTGCGACATATAGATTCTAAAAATCGCTTTAAAGACAAAAAAGAAGAGAGATTTCCGATGAAATCTCTCTTCTTTTTTTGATAATTTGAAAAAATTAAAGTGGAAGAATATGATTAAAATACGCTGAAAAGACGTATGTTAACAAACCGCAATAGAATTTAACATTTGTTGATTGCATTAAGTCACAACAAATTGCGGATAAAAAATCAGAAAAATATGCTGCAAAACATAAAAATATTTGCGCAGCGGGAAAACGTGTTGTAATTTTGCAACCGCAAACGGGAAACGACGCCACCACGGCAGACGCCCCGGGAG
>JAIDPA010000268.1 GCA_029062985.1 Muribaculaceae bacterium | reverse complement strand
TATTATATGAGAATGAAAATCTTGAAACGATTCTTAATGATATATCCGATTATTACGGCACTAAATTGAAAATTGAAAAGCCTGCATCAATGAGTATACGCCTTTTTTTCAGATGGGAGACTAAGAGCGGTAAAGAGGAGGTTATAAGGAGGCTAAATAATTTCGAAAAGATAAACCTTATACTCGAGAAAGATACAATAATAGTCCGCTGAAAAAATTCGGACTGACTTAAGGATAATACTGACTTAACGATTATTAGATAATCATGAAAAGAAATTGGATATTATTGCTTCTTTTGTTTGTTGGAATCACACCGGAATTATTCGGAAACAACAATGATAACTATGTCGGCATGTCGCTTGGAGATGCTTTGGCTGATTTTTGCAAGAAAAATCCTGATTTGAAGATAAGTTTTATTTATGATGAACTTGAGAATTATAAGGTGAAGGAGTCGTTGAAAAGTGGGGATGCCATGCAGACTCTCCGTTCGTTGGTGGCGATGAATCCTGTTTCTCTGACTGTTGAGGGAGATGAAATCTATATTGAGGCTCGGCAGAAAGGAAAATATAAATATATAGGTAAGACTATAGACGGACTGACAGGTGAACCAGTTAGCTTTGCCACTGTCCTGCTTCAAAATCCAAAGGACTCAACGACAATAACCTACGGCATAACTGATGAAAACGGTAATTTCTCGATTCCATGCGATAGGAAAAATGTGCAGGTAAGATTCTCGAGTGTAGGCTATCACACACTTTATTTAGAGTCGGCAGCCAACGATTTAGGAAAAGTAAGGATGCAGAGGATGACCCTGAAACTCGGAGAAATAACCAAGACTGCCGAAACAAGATATGCTTTGACAGACCGCACAGTGTACCTGCCCACTCAGCGTGAGAAGAAGGCAGCGCAGGGAGGATTCTCATTATTGCGTTTTATGGGCATACCGTCATTAACTGTCAGCATAAACGATAATTCCATAGAAACATTGTCGGGAGAAGCGGTAGCTGTATTCATAGATTATGAAAGAGCCGGCAGCACTGAAATTGAAGGGATGCAACCTGAGGATGTGAAAAAGGTTGAGATTTTGGATTATCCAGCCGACCCCAGATTTGAGGGGGTCCCTCATGCAGTCAATTTTATAATGGCAAAATATGAGTATGGAGGTTATATTAAACCCAGAGCGAATCAACGTCTCGATTTCGATTACGGCTACTATAGTCTAAGCTCAAAATATTCAAGAGGAAAAATGACATACGATGTCTATACCGGTTATGATCTTTTTAAGTCAGACAAAGAGTATAACGAATCGGATGAAACTTATGATTTCGGTTCATACTATCTGGAGAAGAGAAACGATTGTCTTGATTCACACGTAGAATCAAATGAAGCATATCTATCCGGAAGAATAAAATATGCAACCGATAAAACTACAGTGTCAAATCAGCTGGCAATAAGATATAATTTTGATCCTGACGTCAAAAGTATTTTTCTTAATACGTATCAACCGTCTTTGTATCCCGGAGGGGAATCTTTCCGGAATATGAAATCCAATTCTCTGATACCGTCATGGCGGGGAAATTACGTGTTTTCTCTGTCAAACACACTTACTCTTATGGTTAATCCTTCACTTGTCTTTTCACGAAATTTCAGGGAGACTCATTTGGCGGAGGATGGTATAGAAATTGACAGGGATATCAACGAGAAGGTCTGGAACGGCTTTCTTGGGTTAAGTCTTTCCAAAAATTTTGGAAAACATACTGTGACGTTTAGTCTTAATGGTGAACTAAATGACAATCGTTTGAGCTATACGGGTGATAATCCTGCCGAGATAAGTTATAATGACCAGGCGATAGGCGCTCGTCTGAATGGAAGTTTTAATTTCGGAAAATTACGGATTCAACCCTCTGTGAAATTTTTCTATCAGTGGAATCATTTCGACGGGGATAAATACAAGCAAGGTCTGCCCGCCTATTATATTTCGGGAAGCTATAATTTCAGTAGAAAACATCAGTTGAGTTTTGATTCAGAGATGAGCAACTGGACTATAGGTGTATCCTACCGAAGTCCGAATATCGTGGTTCAAAACAATATCAATGCCGTCAAAGGTGATCCTTCACTGAAATGCTGGCTCTATAATTCAGTAAATATTGATTACACATATTTCCCGATTTCCTGGCTGAGTCTGGGAGCGTATGCATCCTACCAGCGCCATACAAAACCTATGGAATACCTCTACATCCCCACGGAGATTGATGGCAGGGAAATGATGTTGCGCACATATATTAAGGATGGTTACTACCAGATAATTTCGGAAGGTGTTTCGGCAGTGGCACGCCTGTTTGACAATTCCCTTACTCTCCGACTCTCTGCCACTGTCTCTTCTTACAAGAAAGGGGGTATGAATCCATTCAGTAGATCTGCACTTAACGGCTCATTTTCCGGAATGTATTATTTCGGTAATTTCTACGTGCAGGCATCATACGAACTAAAGGATAGACGTTCGCTACAATTTGAAAGGATTTATGTCAGACCAAGTTACTACACCTTTTCAATAGGGTGGAATATTAAAAATTGGAAAATATCAGCTTCAGCAAGAAATATTTTCCGGTCAGATTATTCTAAGGGATATTCTTATATGGATTATACCAACTATAAGGCTGACATAAACTATTATGGTACTGCCTACAGGCGGAATTTCTGGATTAATGCCACCTATACGTTCAAATATGGTAAAAAGGTGAAGGAAGAGGGAATAGACCGAGGTAGCTCTGCTTCCTCCGGCATTGTGAACTGATTTCGGCTTTAGCTATCAATAGGGTAGACGTTTATATGATTACAAAGGCTTGAAGCTTCAGCTTCAAGCCTTTGTCTACAATCTTATATCTTACTGACCATAGCGGCAATGATGTAGGATAACCGTTTTCTTCCATAAAAGGATGGGCAGCATTCATTTCTGCATATTTAGTCATTATAGCTTCATAGGAGGATTCAGACATTTTTTCAATGGGAAAATAAAAATACAATTTTTTTAAGAAAATTTTTCTTAAAATTCAACCTTTTATTTAATTTGGGCGTTTATTTAATGAATCGCGGATGAACAGCGATAAACTCAAAATTCTGCGGTAAACTATAAAAAACACGAAATTACTAAAAATTATCATTATGAATAACACAGCACCGCTCAGCGGTATCAAAGTCGTAGACTTCACAGAAGTTCAATCAGGTCCTTCATGTACTCAAATGCTTGCGTGGCTTGGCGCCGACGTAATCAAAATCGAACGGCCGGGTGTAGGTGACGCTACCCGTGATGAGCTTCAGTTCAACCCGAAATTGCCTTCATATTACTTCTTGCAGCTTAATTCTGATAAAAAGTCACTCAGTCTTGATGCCAAGACTCCTGATGGTAAGGAAATCCTTACCAAACTCATCAAGGAAGCAGATATCTTCGTGGAAAATCTTCACCCGGGTGCTATGGATAAGCTTGGTTTCTCTTGGGAAGCGGTTCATGCTCTTAATCCTAAATGTATCTACGGAACAATCAAGGGTTTCCCACTTTCATCAAAGTATAAAGATCTTAAGGCATACGAGCCGATTGCTCAGGTAACAGCCGCTGCCGCTTCTACTACCGGTTGGTTTGATGGAGAATACAATATTCCGACACAGAGTGGTGCAGCTCTTGGCGACTCAAATACAGGTATGCACCTTCTCATCGGTCTTCTTGCAGCGCTTCAGCAGCGTGAACGCACAGGCGAAGGTTGCTACGTATATCAGTCAATGCACAACGCATGTCTTAACCTCTGTCGTATCAAGACACGTGACCAGCTTACACTTGATAAGATCGGTTATCTGACACAGTTCCCGCAGTATCCTAACGGTAAGTTTGGTGATTGTGTTCCACGTGCCGGAAATATCGAGGGTGGTGGCGTTCTTGGCTGGACTTACAAATGTAAGCCTGCAGGACAATATGATTCAGAGGTTGATGCTAACAACTATGTTTACGTAATTCTTCAGCGTGGCGCTAAAGATTTTGAACTCTTCTGCAAGGCTACAGGTTTTACTGATTGGTTGACAAATCCTGATTTCAACACAGCAGATGCACGTGACCGCCACAAACAGGAGATATATAAGAGAATCGGCGAATGGACTGCTGATAAGACCAAATTCGAGGTTACAGAAATTCTTGGCAAGGCAGGTGTGCCTGTGGGTCCGGTGCTTTCTACTAAGGAGATCATGACAGACGAAAGCAACTATGACGGTAACACACTCGTGAGAATCAATCAGGGTGGTGAAATCGGTGAATTCGTTACTGTAGGTTGTCCTTTCACAATGTCAAATTACCAGCCTACATACGGTCCTGCTCCTAAGCTTGGCGGAAATAATGAGGAAATTCTTAAATCACTCGGTTATACTGATGATCAGATTGCTTCATTTGCTAAGAATGGAACAACAGAACCTCTTGCAGACGGTCAGATGTAAGAAATTTAAATTTGAGAATGTTAAACAAAAAAATTGTAATTGCTTCTATCCGGACTCTTCCGGAGAAGCAATTATAACTAAAATTAAAAATTAGATTTCTTACAAATTATGGAAAATAAAACAACAACTGCCGCAACTGATGCTCCGAAATTTCCGGAACAGGTGACCGGTATGTATATATTGGCGGAATCTCTCCGTCGCCTCGGATTGAATGATGTATTCGGTCTTGTAGGTATCCCTGTGACAGAAGCTGCATACGCAATGCAGAAAGTAGGGATGAATTTCTATGGATTCCGTTTTGAACAGCAGGCAGGTATGGCAGCTGCTACCTACGGATTCCTAACAAAGAAACCCGGTGTGTTATTGACAGTGTCTTCACTCGGTTTTATGAACGGTCTGACAGCGACAGCAAATGCTACGGTCAACTGCTATCCTATGATTCAGATTTCGGGCGCTTCTGACCCCACAATGGTCGACATGAATGTAGGTACGTATGAGCAGCTTGATCAGCTTAATACAGCACGTCCCCTTGTCAAGGCAGCATTCCGTTGTTCATACGCAAAAGATATACCATCAGCCGTAGCTCGTGCATATCGTGCAGCCGTGACAGGCAGACCCGGTGGCGTTTATATTGATATGACCACTCCGGCTCTTGGCGAAATAATGGATGCTAAGGAAGCAGAGAAACTTTTCTATTCTCCAGTCGACATTTATTCTGAAGTCGCTCCTAATAAGGAATCTGTAGAGCGTGCGGTAGAGCTTCTTGCAAATGCCAAGAAGCCGGCAATTCTTCTCGGTAAAGGTGCCGCCTATGCTCAGGTAGAGGATCAGCTCAAAGAATTGGTTGAGACCTATAATATTCCTTATTATTCAATGTCAATGGCAAAGGGTCTTTTGCCCGACGATGCTCCTCTGAGCGCATTGAGCTGCCGTTCTACCATTATGGAGGAAGCAGACGTTGTGATGGTGATTGGTGCCCGTATCAACT
>JAIDPA010000267.1 GCA_029062985.1 Muribaculaceae bacterium | reverse complement strand
AATCTATATCCTTTCACGGGTGGTGCAGATGGCGCCACCCGTTTTTTCTTGCATATATAGATTATAATATTTATCTTTGCGTCAATAATCTTTAATCATTACCATTGATATGAACATTAAGTCGCTCTTGTTACGCACTGTTTCCGGAATTGTCTATATAGCTATAATTGTCGGATGTATCCTTTGGGGTTCTTTCCCATTATCAATTATGGCTGCTGCATTTGCCGCCTTAGCTATTGTGGAGTTTGAGAAAATCACGAAAGAGCTTTCTTCAGCAACTGTGCCCACACTTCTTCTTGACATCGCAGGAGGTGTATGTTTCGCTTTTGGATGGATGTTTTTCCCAATGATTATCTGGATTTTTGTCATTCTTTGCAGAATGACTCTCGAACTTTATATTAAAAGCCCCACTCCTCTGGCGAATCTTGCCAAATCTTTGATGGCCCAATTATACATAGCACTTCCTCTCGGAATTATGGCGGCAATGGGAGAATGGTGGGGAACTCATCTGATTCTTGCAGTGTTCTGCATGATCTGGATTAATGATACCGGTGCTTTTGTAGTCGGTAGTCTTTTGGGCAAACATCGCCTTTTTGAGAGAGTATCGCCAAAAAAATCATGGGAGGGATTTTTTGGAGGTCTGGCTTTCAATCTTGCTACCGGAGCTTTATTTTCATCTTTATGGGCTCAATTTTTTGGTCTGGAGGGATTATGGCAATGGTTGGTGATGGGTGTAATCGTAACAGTTTTTGCTACTTGGGGCGATCTTGTGGAATCTCTCATAAAGCGTACTCTTCATATCAAAGATTCAGGAAATTTAATTCCGGGACACGGTGGAATACTTGACCGTATTGATTCGCTGCTGTTCGTAATGCCTGCTGTCTTCATATATGTATTTTTCCTGAAATTAATCTGAGATTTCGATTGATTCTGAGTTTCGATTAATAAAGATAGCCAAGCATCATTTTAACCTTATCCCATAAATAGAAAGTCCTGAAAATTGCAGCAATTTTCAGGACTTTCTATTTATGGGATAATTTCTATCTAAAGATATGTTGAGCTGAGATATTTTTTTCACTTTATTCTAAACCAATAGCCAATTGTCGCTGAAACCGTCATCTGATTTGACGCACTGAAGGTGTCAGCCCGTTTGGAGGGAAAAATATTCCCGAGTCCGTAATAGAAACGTGCTTCTATGTTTAACGAATTTCTTTTATTCAGATTAAACTCACCTCCTAAACCAGCAGAAATGCCATAATCAAACTTTTGACTCACATCAAGAAGCATCTGAGTGTTGGTTCGGTTGCGGATCGGGAAATCAGGCAAGGTTGCCATATCTTTCGGATTAAAGTCAGCATCAACCTTATCTCCCAGGAAAAGACCGACCTGAGGACCTGCATTGAAGAAAAACCTGCCTCGTCTGCCAAAGAAAATGTGTGCCATCACCGGCAGCTCGAGATAATTCAGTGTTCTCTGATACTTGTAAGGCGCACCTTCAAAATTCTCTTTCCATCCTCTTTGCACAAAGTTCAGTTCGGCTATAAGTCCGAAATGATTCTCCTCAACGTATCTGACCATAACTCCACCGGTCATTCCAAGTTTCAGACTTTGTCTGACTGAAGGATTAAAGAATACCTGCGACACATCCATTCCCCCTTTGACTCCGATAGCGACATTGGAGCTGTAATGAGTCTGAGCTTTCATCGAAGGAATGACAGAGAGTGCCATCAAAAAGAGGGTTAATACAATTAAATTCCCCCTTTTATTTATTATTGATACTTTCATTTGAGCATTGTTTTATCAATATATCCGCCGGGACGGAATCTTACAAGATAACCCGCCTTATTGATAAAGCCACCCCAGTTGTTCACTCTTTCCAGCCTTATATCACCCTGCACCATCTCAGCATCAATGTCAATAAAACCTTTATTGAAATCCCCGCCATTCTTTGATGTCGAAGGAATAAAATAATTGGCTACATCATATCCGCTGGCTGCAAAATTTGGGAATGATTTCATAGGTGCTGTTCCAAATAGAGATGTGAAGTTTCTGATGAAACGCTTTCCTAAAGTAGATTCATTGTCAAACCAGACTCTTGAGGGAATTATCACACCGGCATCGCCAAAACGGTCACCATAGGTATCTGCATAAGTAACCCAGTTTGGACGTCCGACTACTATTATTTCTGCAAGGGGTTGCTGTTCCTTTAGATTTTCAACTGCCTGAAGAATATCTGCGATCTCTTCACGCCTTGTCGGGTAACAATAAAACAGGTATTCCCCATCCTCTTTAAGAGTGACTGATGAAAGTCCTGAAACAGAAGTTTTTTTCACCGAAGCGGGAGCTACCTTTGACAGAAAAGTTTCAGCTATAGCATCTCCTTTGTCTTGATTTCCGACCATGATTATCTGGCGATTTCCATAATCTTCGGCAATCTGCTCACCCATTTGCTGATTAAAATAAGCAGACCCGGGAAGGAGCTGAACTATGGAAGGATTATCCTCACACAATTCATTTTTTATATCAAATACATTTACGATCTCCACCTGATTTTGGTTGCCGTAATCCGCAAGAAAGGCAGGGAAAGATTTGTCGGCTGTCGCTATTATGAGATTTGGTTCAAAATCGTCAAAAGTTTCGATGATTTTTGTAGTAGCAGCTCTTCCGTCGACCACCTTAAGGTCAATTTTAAAAGGAGTATCCTTCATTCCGTCGAGAGCTGTCAGAAAACCTCGCGTGAAATCTATATCCTTTTTACCTGTAGGCTCGTCAAGAAGAAGTGCCACCTTTACTCTTTGAAGCTGTTCAGTGCTGTTGAGATTATGTAGAGAGTCAGATAATTCACGAATTCAGTCAGCAGTCTTCTCTCGCGGTGCTTAATCTAAGACCTCTTTTTGAA
>JAIDPA010000266.1 GCA_029062985.1 Muribaculaceae bacterium | reverse complement strand
GAACATTAACAGCAGTTCCCCATTCCTCGGGAATCTGATTCATGCGGCGATAGAGAATAGCACGTTCGTTCATCCAGCTGTCAAAAACGGCACAAATACCGCCCCAGAGCTGTTCCCAAGCTGATTCGGGGAAGTCTTTGCCGGTATAATCCTTAACGGCAGCCTTGAAGAGTTTTACGAGTTCCTTAAGATCATCAACGTCGAGTTCGTTATCAAACTTTACGCCTTTTTCCTCTTTCACCTTATCCATAATGGCTTCAAAGGGATCGATGTCAGTCTTGCTCTTCGGCTTCATACCAAGCACTACGTCGCCATACATCTGAACAAAACGACGGTAGCTATCCCAGGCAAAGCGAGGATTGCCGCTCTTTTCTGCCATAGTCTCAACAGTGGCGTCGTTCATGCCAAGGTTAAGCACAGTGTCCATCATGCCGGGCATAGAAGCGCGCGCACCTGAACGAACAGAAACAAGAAGGGGATTTGAAGAATCATCAAATTTTTTGCCTGTGAGCTCCTCAACGTGAGCAATGGCTTTCTCAACATCTTTTTTGATGTCAGCTACGACTTTGTCGCGACCATATTGTGTGTATTCAGTACAGATATCAGTTGTGATAGTGAATCCGGGAGGTACAGGCATACCAAGAAGATTCATTTCTGCAAGGTTAGCGCCCTTGCCGCCAAGGAGGTTTCTCATCCCGGCATTACCTTCGGCCTTACCGTCACCGAATGTATAAATCGCTTTTGCCATCAGTAAAAATATTTGGTTTAAATTAAAAGATTTCTAAATTTTTGAGTTTATCCCTAAATTACATCTTTAACGGGGGTAAATCTTGAGTTTTCCCATTAGTATAACACTGTTCAAACACAAATATCATGTTTTGGGTATGCAAATTTATAAAAATTCCGTTATAAATACTAATTTTGCAAAGATAAAAATGACAAAATGGCACGAAAAAGAAAAGAATTACCTGAACTCAAGGAAGTAGAGGTGGTTAATGTGGCAGCTGAAGGAAAAGCCATAGCGCGTGTGAAGCTAAGGGAAAGCGATGAGTCGCCAATTGTAGTGTTCATCCCATACGCTGCCCCCGGCGATATCGTTGATGTAAAAATCGACAGAAAAAAACATAGTTTTGCAGAAGGGCATATCACCCGGATGGTGAAGCCTTCTCCTTTAAGGCGTGAGCCGCTTTGCTCTTCATTCGGCGTTTGCGGCGGTTGCCGCTGGCAACATCTTCCATACGAGGAACAACTGAAACATAAGCGTCAGCAAGTGGTCGACGCCATGACAAGAATTGCCAAAATAAAACTTCCTGACATCAATCCTACTTTGCCCTCACGGCAGGAATGGGAATATAGGAATAAGATGGAATATACCTTTTCAGATAAAAAATGGCGTTCCTGGGAGGATATAAGGTCAGGTAAAGTTTTTGATGACAGTTCAAATGCACTCGGTTTCCACATTCCCGGCGCATTTGATAAGGTATTGCATATAGAGAGTTGCCATTTGCAATCGGAAAAAGGGAATGAGATAAGGAATTTTATCTATAATTATGCTGAGGCAAACGGTCTTTCTTTTTATAATATTAAGGAGAACAGAGGTCTTCTGCGGACTTTGATGTTGCGTCTGACATCGACAGGACAGATCATGGTCTGCATTTCGTTTGGAGAAGATGAGCCTAATAAAATCAAAGAATTGTTGAAGGCAGTCCGGGAGAGGTTTCCGGAAATAACATCTTTACTTTACGTCATCAACAAGAAACTCAATGATTCTATTGCCGATCAGGAAATAATTCCATTTTACGGACCGGAATTTGTTGAGGAGGAGATGGAAGGATTGCGGTTTAGAATCAATGCAAAATCTTTTTACCAGACAAATTCCCTTCAGGCGTATGAATTATATAAAGTAGCCCGTAAATATGCGGGTCTCTCTCCTGATGAAAAGACAGAGGATGAAAAGCCCCTTGTCTATGATCTTTATACAGGCACCGGTACGATAGCAAACTTTGTTGCCCGTCAGGCAGGAAAGGTCATAGGGATAGAGTATGTAGAGGAGGCAATTGAAGACGCAAAGTTGAATTCAGAGGTCAACGGACTCCAAAACACTCTTTTTTATGCGGGGGATATGAAGAATGTCTTGACAGATGAATTTATTAAAGAACATGGAAAACCGGATGTAATGATTGTTGATCCTCCTCGGGCAGGAATGCATGAGGATGTGATAAAAGTCATTCTGAATGCAGCTCCTGAGGTGATTGTCTATGTCAGCTGTAATCCGGCAACTCAGGCACGCGATCTCGCTCTGCTTGATACGGCTTATGAGGTGACGGACGTTCAGCCTGTAGATATGTTTCCCCATACTCATCATGTGGAGAATGTGGTCCGACTAAAGAAACGCACGGAAGAATGAATAATATACAGATTCTGAGGGAACGGAAAAGCATCCGTTCTTATACGGAAGAACAGCTCTCCCTTGATATCGTAAAGAAGCTGAAAGCTGAAATCACAATGACAAACACCCATCAGCAGGGTTTCCGGTTTCAGCTGATCACGAATGATCCGGACCCCATGAAGGGAGTCAGCCGAAGTTACGGGGCATTCAAAAATGCTCATAATTATCTTGCTGCCGTCGTCGATATGGCTACTCCGCATATCTGCGAGAGAGCCGGCTACTTCGCGGAGAAATTTGCAATCCGGGCTACTGAACTCGGACTCGGCACTTGCTTTGTCGGTTCCACTTTCAATAACAAAGAGGTGAAAGCCCAGATTCGTGCAGGAGAGAAGATACTTTTTCTTGTCTTGGTGGGTTTTGCAGCAGAGAGAGAAAAACGGTTAGCCAGAATTATGACCGGCTTTATGCACAGAAAAAAACGTAACCCTGAATCTTTCTTTATACCTGAAGAGAATCTTCCGGACGCTACCTCAATCTATCCTGACTTGAGAATCGGACTCGAAGCAGTCTCCTGTGCCCCGTCGGCACTGAATCGTCAGCCGGTCAGAATCACACTCGGGCATGAAGAAGGAAGAGACGTTCCCTGTGCAATTGTTAAAGAAGAGACACAGCAGAACCTTATCGACCTCGGAATTGCAAAATATAATTTTAATTTTGCCACTTCAACAGAATGTCAATGGGGAAATGGGAGTCCTCTGCTCAGTTTTGAGGAGATATGACGGAAAAGAGACAAGGATTATGAGTTTTTTTTCTTAATTTTGCCGTCGGGAATGTTTGCCGCCAATGGTTGAGTCCCGGAAATAAAATTCTGAGAGAATGAAAAATAAATTAAGAATAATTATCTACGGTGGGATATTGTCAGTGTCTCTTTCCGCCATAGGTGCCGAACCGAACTTGCCAAAGGTCGAAATTCTCGGCAAGGAATATTATTACCACGAAATAAAAAAAGGGGAGACAATTTACGGGATCGCCAAACAGCATGGCTGGAATCTTGACGAGCTGGTGAGACTGAATCCGGCTACAGCCTCCGACATGACAAAGGGATCGCGACTTTATTATCCTACAGGTAGAGTAACGGTAGTTACCAATATAGAACCGGAAGAGCAGTATACAGCCACCGATGTTCCCGAGATACAACCTATAAGGCATCTCGTAAGGAGAGGTGAGACCGTATATAGTATTTCCCGTCAGTATAATATACCGGTAGAGACAATATATGCGTCATGCCCCTCTTCCAAGTATGGAATTAAGGCAGGCGAAACATTGGTGATTTCTCAGCCGGATGCCGGAAAGAACGGGTCATACATGTATTATGTCATTAAACCCGGTGATACGTTATATTCTCTGGCGCGGCAGTATCACACATCAGTTGAGGATTTGCTGAAAGCTAATCCCGGTGTATCTGAAAGAAATTTTAAGATAGGAGACACCATACGTATAGAGGTCAATTCCAATAGTCGCAGGATTCATACAGAACTTGTGGAGGAGGAACGCCTTGCAAGTATCGACAGTTATAAGGTCGGAAAGAAAGAAGACTGGGACGATATTTCGAAAAAGACAGGTGTAGAGGTAGAGAAGCTGAAAGAAGCCAATGAAAATGTTGGCAAGCTAAAGAAGAATGATGTTGTTAATGTGCCGGTTATAGAGACGGTCACTGTAGAAAAAGAGGTCGTAGAGGAAGATCCGCGAGAGAAGACTGCTGACGGAATTCGGGAATTATATGACTCTATACATAATCTCAACAGCACTGAACAGCTTCAAAGAGTAAAGGTGGCACTTCTTCTTGACGAGCCTACAGGTAAAAA
>JAIDPA010000265.1 GCA_029062985.1 Muribaculaceae bacterium | reverse complement strand
ATTTGGCAAACCAGATACCGAGTCATGAAGAAGAACTTGTGAGACGTTTTTCAACAGAGGCACTATTGGAAAAATATCAGTTTAGCAATATCTATTCTCGCGAACGTCAGTCAGAGACTGAAGAGGACAGGCTTTTTTCTCTGCTCCCCACAGCGTTAACTGTTCTGAAAAGCGGCATTCTTGATTGCGAGATACAAAAACAATTTCAGCATTTTAAAGAAATTTCAGGGAAAGGGAACACTGAAGAGGAACAGAAAATCCAGATAGAACTGACCCGTCTCCTTAAATTAAGGAGTGAGATGGCAAAAAATATTGGCGACAGAATACTTTATCCCGGAAAAGGAAGATAAACAAAAACAATCATTCAAGACTGCTTTAACTAAATATGAGTATCCTTGAAATAAACGGATTAACAAAACAATTCGCAACGACCAAAGCTCTCGACAATGTAAGTTTTAACGTTGAAGAGGGAGAAATATGCGGACTTCTCGGTCCCAACGGAGCCGGCAAAACTACATTGCTAAGGATAATTAATAGTCTTTTAGTCTCCGACAGTGGCTCGGTAATCATCAACGGAATGCCGGCTTCGCTTGATGCCGGTAAGTATATAGGTTATATGCCTGAAGAGCGCGGATTATATGAAAAAATTAGTGTAGAAGACCAGATAATGTATTTCGGTCAGCTCAAAGGAGGCAATAAAAAACGCCTTCGGGAAGTGATGAATGAATACATGGATATCTTCAACCTCACCGGTCAGGGAAACAGGAAAATCAAGGAACTTTCAAAAGGGAATCAGCAGAAAGTCCAGATAATCTCGACACTGGTGCACGAACCCAATCTTGTGATACTTGACGAACCTTTCAGCGGTTTTGACCCGATAAACGGTTTGCTGCTGCGTGACCTCATTGCAAGACTGAACGAAAAAGGAGCCACCATAATGCTGTCGTCACATAACATGCCGGCTATTGAAGAGATGTGCTCCACAATTGCTTTAATAAATCACGGTCAGTTGTTGGTTAAAGGTGAGATTTCAGATATAAAGGAAGCTCACAAGACCTCTGAATTAATCCTCACTACAAGAAATCCTCTTTCTCTTCCACTACTTCATGACAGTGGTTTGCTTAAAGATGCACAACCTACGCAGACATTGAAATGGAGAAAGGGAAATGCGTATAAACTTGAAAAGAAAGAGGGTGTAAGAAATAATGACGTGCTCGAAGCCGTGTCTCTTCAGGGAGAAATTCTGCATTTTGAAGAGAGGATTCCTACCCTTAATGAAATATTCATTAACTACACAACTAAACCGGATAAAGATATAAAATAATGTCAAAATTATCATTAATCGTCCGACATG
>JAIDPA010000264.1:4059-9278 GCA_029062985.1 Muribaculaceae bacterium | reverse complement strand
GTCCCCAACTCCCTAATCCCCTAATCCCCCAATCACCCAATTACCCAATCCACAAACTTATTCCATTGCGCAGGAGCCGTAAGCATTACCACTATCATAACTCCCAGCAGCAAACTGAAAATAATTAGCAGCACGGCATTTCCCCATCTTACGAGCGAAGGAGGAATCTCTCCGAGGAGTTTCCTTACTTTTTCAGATCTTTCGTCCATTTTTTTAAATTGAAAATATTATTAGGCTCAAGGCTCGAGGCTTTAGGCTCAAGGCTCAAGAATTATAAGAATTATAAAAATTATAAGATTCATATCTTCGCGCCTAAAGCCTAAAGCCTAAAGCCTTAACTCCCTAACTCCAGCTGATTGCGGACGAGGTTGTAGTAGGCGCCACGGCGAGCCGTTAGTTCGTCATGACTACCTGTCTCAACCACCTTTCCCTCTCCCAGAACAATTATCCTGTCGGCATTGCTCACCGTCGAGAGGCGATGCGCCACGACCACCACTGTCTTCCCCTTATAGAATTCTGCCAGATTTTCTACAATCTCCCTCTCATTTTTGGCATCCAGCGAATTAGTGGCTTCATCGAGAAAAATAAATTCCGGATTGCGATATACAGCGCGGGCTATGAGGATTCTCTGACGCTGACCCTGACTGAGCCCGCGTCCGTCTCTTCCGATTTTTGAATCATAGCGTAAGGGAAGTGTCATGATGTAGTCATGAATACATGCAATCCGGGCAGCCTTCTCCATCCTTGGATAGTCAATCTCATTATCGTCAACGGCGATATTCCGGGCAATAGATTCCGAAAAAATCACCCCCTCCTGCATGACTACCCCGCAATGTCTTCTCCACCATTTCATATTGTAATCAGCCAGAGGCTCGCCGGCTATTTTCAGCTGTCCCCTTTCCAGAGGGTAATAACCCAGCATGAGCTTGAGCAGGGTGGTCTTTCCGCTCCCGCTTGCTCCGACAATGGCAGTGACCTTTCCGGCAGGAATCTCAATTGAGACGTCATCAATGGTCTTATTAAGCGCATGGGGATCATATCTGAAATCAGCCTCAGAGAAGGTGATGTCAAGAGGAGCACCCTCCGGAAAGCTTTGCCGGCGCTCTGTCTGTGGCTCCTCGTTGCGTCCTCCATGAATTTCATTGATACGTTCAAGAGAAATCTTGACATCCTGAAGCGAAAAAATAAACTGCATAAGCTGCGAGACAGGCGAGTTAAGCTGTCCGACGATATACTGTATGGCAAGCATGGCGCCTAACGTGATCTCGCCGTGTATGACGGCAGTTGCGGCAAAGACGGTGATGAGGATATTCTTGACTTCATTGATGAATATGCTCCCTGCCTCCTGACTCTGCTGCATACGCAGAGATTTCATCTGCACTGCGAAAAGGTCAGCCTGACAGTCTTCCCACTCCCAGCGTCGGCGTCTCTCACAGTCCTGGAGCTTTATTTCCTGCATCGAGGTGATAAACTGGAAAGTACGGTTCTGATTGATTGCCTGCTGTTCGAAAAGTTCATAGTCAATCACCTTGCGCCGGCGCAGGAAAGTGGCAATCCAGGCTCCGTACGCAAGGCTTCCCAACAGAAATATAGTGAAAATCAAGCCGTCGTAGATGAAGAGCACGACTCCGAAAATCAGGAAGCTCAACACAGTGAAGATGACGTTGAGCAGCTGCGAGGTCAGAAACGACTGCACCCGTCCGTGGTCAGCCATACGCTGAAGCAGATCGCCTGTGAGTTTTGTGTCGAAAAACGACATAGGGAGTTTCAGAAGCTTTATGAAAAAATCGCTCAGCAGGGAAATATTTATCCTCATGGAGATATGCAGGAGCAACCACCGCCGGATAAAATCGGTGGCAGTCCGCCCGGCTACAATCATAAGTTCGCCGAGCAGCACGAGCCATATAAATCCCACATCCTTATTGCGGATTCCGACGTCGACGATAGATTGAGTCAGGAAAGGAAGGATAAGCTGAAGCACACAGGCAAGAGCAAGTCCGAGCACAATCTGGAGGAAATAACGCCGGTATTGTCTGACGTATCCGAAAAGAAACCGGAAAGAGCGCTGTTCCTCTCCGCTCCACACATCGTCTTCAATGGAGCCGAATTTTTCAGTAGGCTCAAGGAAGAGAGCCACCCCCATCTTCTTCCCGTCGCGAGTAGTGCTTATCCAGTGGTCCCGGAATTCTGCTTCAGAAAGGGAATAGAATCCTTTTCCGGGGTCGGCGATATGGAATTTCCTTCCTCTGCGCGACACTTTGTGAAGCACCACGAAATGATTCTGATTCCAGTGGAGAATAGCCGGGAGGGGAGCGGAGGCAAGATCTTCGGGAGTCAGTCTGCCGGCACACGTCTTGAACCCCAGCCGTTCGGCGGCATCATTGATTCCCTTGAGGGAGACGCCTTCGGATGTGGCATGACAGAATTTGGATACGAAATCTATTGAATAGCGAGCCCCGAAATGGCGGCAGACCATTGTTAGAGCCGCCACTCCGCATTGCATTGAATCACGTTGCTTTACAAATTCTTTCATGTTGTCTGGGTGGTTAGGGGATTGCCTCAGAGACGTTCCATCTCTGCTTCTCCTGCGGAAGCGTCCCTGTAGCGGGATTTCCTGACATTAAACCGGTAGGTGACAGAGAGTCGTATATCTCTCCGGGTGAATATCCATTCCCCTCTGGTAATTTCCTGCGAGGTGTAGGAGGTAGCCTTAAGCGTGCGGGCAGTATTGAAAATATCATCGGCATTGAGCTGGAGAGTCCAGTGAGCGCCGAAGGATTTTGTAATACCGAGGTCAAGCTGCCAGTTTCCGTTATGATGCCCGGACTCAACATCACCGGCGCTTGACCATGAGAAATTAAGAGTGGCGTTGAATGATTCTGAAAACTTTAGGAGGTTGTTGAAATTAATCCTTCCCATTGGATTTTTGAATCTCATAGGCTTTCCGCAGAAATCTATTTTATAGTACTGCGGAAATATCATCGCAGATAATTGCGGATAATATATCCTGCCTATGAACCCCGGGGTCACAGTAGCGACAGCCGACAGCTGTGTCAAAGGATGGGGTGAATTGATCTTATAGGAGAAAATGACCTTGGGATCGTCAGGATAGGGAACGGAAGCGGAAGTTACCTTTCCTGTTATGTAGCCGTATCTCAGGGAGAGCATCAGCCATCTGTACTGACACGACAGATTTACGAAATTGAAGTAAGCAGGCTTAAGATACATGTTTCCAGCCTCATATAGATTCGGGTTGACGTATGATATGCTGTTTGTGAGCCACGCATATATCGGTTTGTTGTACATTCTGGAGTAAGAGAGTCTGAGGGTCACCTTATCCCAGGGGACACGTACCGACAGGGAGGGAATCAGCTCGTGATAGTCTCTCCTCACCTTATTACCCTCGCCGACGGTCTCCCTGTATTTAGCCCATGTATATTCATAGCGCAGCCCTCCAAAAACAGATACGATTCCGAATTTCCGGGAATACTCGGCATACACACCGATATTCGACTCATTCATGCGAGTGGTGTTGGCAGGTATAATCATCTCATGGTTTAGGAATTCGCTGAGGATATCTGTATTGGTGACCTCAGTGCCCAGATAGAGCGTTCCCCCACCGATTTTGTGTGTGAGGTCGATCTTTCCGGCGAAGAAACGGTCTCTTTTCTCATCGTTGGCGGAATATGGAGATGTCGAATTGTCAGTATAGCGGTAGAGTTCCTGCTCGTCTCCTTTTGAATTTCTGTGGATAAAATCGAAATTAATATCGCAGTCCCATGTGCCCCATTTCCCGGAATAGAAAGCATTGATGCGGTGGTAGGGTGAACGGGTGTGCCTTATTCCCTCATAATAGGCAGCGCTTGTGAGATAGCCGTCCTCGTAATTCCTGAACAGGCTGTTGCCTGTCTGCCATCTGCTCTTCATGAAGGAACCCTGATAGTAAGCACCGAAAAAATGTTTATTGTCGGGAGAGAAGTTGAACCCGATTTTTCCTTCTCCTCTGTCAGAGCGGGAACGACTGGCGACGGAATTTTCAGAAAGGATCGAGGAGGTTGGGGTGAAAAGTTCGGTAGCCACCGTTGTAGAGCGTTTAGTATGTGAATGAGAGTAGTCAAGGGAAGCGAAGATATCGAGATTTCCGGAGCGGAAGTTAAGCGACAGAAGATTTGAGGGATTCAGATAGTCGCGGTAAGAGAGTGTCATTCGGTCGCTGACCGCCAGCCCTTCCCCCGGGCGACGGAATGTGGTTATGAGTATTACGGCACGCACGTCGCCACCGTATCTTGCACCCGGATTGTCGATCACCTTAATTGTCTTTATCCTGTCGGGAGATAGATTCCTGATATCGTTCATGTCAGTGACCTTTCTCCTGTCAATATATATCACCGGACCTCCGACCCCGGCTACCTCCACCGACTCACCGGAGACAATCAGACCCGGAATGAATTTCATGACCTCGAAAGTGGTTGCGAGCTTACTGAGTTCAGTTCCCCTGACAGTAGTAAGGTTACCGTCAACTTCCATGACAGTTTTCAGGGCTGGCGCCTTCACGACTACTTCCTTGAGCCTGACTGTATCGTTTTTGGATAGTGTATCAGGAGCGTCCGTAATCCTTGCGTATGAAAGAGAGACAATATTGAGGAGAAAGAGAGTAAATAAAATATTTCGCATGATGCCGGTGATTTGGTAAATAAAAATATGAAAAAGTTTATATAAAAATAGACACTTACTCTACCTCAGATGTTACACTTCGACCTTTTAATTCCTGCTGATATTTATTTTTAGCAAACGGACAATTAACATCGGGATAATACCACTTATCTTTACCATATTTTTTGATAATTTCCCGATAGCAAACTTGTCTTATCTCTCTACAATCTTTGAAGTATTGACAAGAACTACATAAGGAATCCTTAGGAATATCTTCTTGCCGTATTTGATATAAACCTAAAGTTTTAGGGGAATTCCAAATTTCTTCAATAGAGGAATTTAGTAAGTTGCCCACAATGAAATTTTTATCCCAATATAACTGTTCACACATTGTGACATTTCCATCGGGTAAGATATATAGATGAGAAAAAAGACCGCTACAGAATGATCTGTCCTTACCTAAAAATCTTTTTAATTCATTAGAATCATCTACTATATTTTTACTCTCAACTTGAAATTCAGGAGGGAAGATATTAAAAGGAGAAATAGAATTTAGTTCTGATAAA
>JAIDPA010000264.1:0-4049 GCA_029062985.1 Muribaculaceae bacterium | reverse complement strand
TGATAAATAGAGATTAATCTTATTTAAATTAGAATTTGAGATTTCTATTTCAGAATATTTTACTTGTGGATATAATGTTTCTTCTCCTTTGACTACTTTCCATTCAATAACATTTTTATGTTTACAAAGTTCTTCATATACAGATTTCATATCTTCTAATGAATCATTATGAGTGGTGAGGACAGAATGAACTAAAATAGGAATTCCATATTTCTCTAAGAGATCTAAAGAAGATATCATCTTTTTAGAATAATCCTCCTTTACATTTAGAGAAGTAACCAGATGTGAAGGAATAAGAGAGTCAATAGAAATTTGGATATCCATAATACCAATATCTGAAAGAAATTTAATATCCATTTCATTTAGAGGTATTTTAGTTGAAAGATAAGGCTGGAAACCATATAGCCTTAATTCCCTAAGCAATTCTTTCCAATATGGATACAAAATAAATTCACCCCCAATAATATCAAAGTTCACTACATTTAATAATGCAGCTTCTTTGATAATTTGTTTTAATCTATCGAATGGAATACTACATCCAACTATTTTTCTCTTATCTTGATAGCAGTAAACACATTTAGTAATACATGTATTATTTACCATCAAGGTAAGAGAAGAAGGAGTATGGTGCCTTTTCATGACGACATCCAACTCATCGTACATGAAATCCTTATAATCATATTTTTTTGGAGTGTGCTTAGAATTCTCAACTAAAAGATGAGGAGGAAAACATGAGGAGTCATACTTAGATTTGATCTTGATCCCTTCAGAATTATTATACCATCCCTCGATTAATTTTTGAATACTTTTTTCGGGCACATTTATTTTTTCAGCTGCTTCCGCAATACATTCTTCTATTGACCTTCCATCAATAAAAGATAAAATCATCGCATATATTGGATGAATTACATAAGTATTTGCGGTTGCACGCTCATATAAGTAATCTCTTGGAGAATAAGATTGAACTATTAGACTCCTGCCTTTATCGGGTTTAAGCGTGTAGATAGGGTTTATTATTAGTTTCATATTGAATAATGAAAGGAAAATAGTTACAAAAGAGACGGTACTAACTATTTAGGAACCGTCTCTTTAAAAGTTTGTTTGATTATTTTGCTACTTTTGTGCTACATGTTGTGCAAGACTCGCAGGAGGTACAGGAAGCACAAGATGTACAAGTAGTTCCACATTTATCCTCAGTTTTGTTATCACCTTCGGTCTCTGAATCCCCGGGATCATCACCACCTTTAAGGTGGATAAGCTCAAATTCAGAGAGCAAGTTCTCTGCATCAATAAAAATCCTTTTCATATTTTTAAGATTTTAAAAATTATTTAATTATATTCCTCAATTAAAGGAATTCTCTATTTACCCACATTAATCCAACCTGAAAGAGTTCGGTCATTCAGGTAAAAGATTATTCTATATTCTCCCTGAAGAGAGAAAACAAAGTCAATGAAGGAGGCTTCATCAGACAGCACAGCAATGGTATTGCCGTAGCCATCGCGTATTTCAAACGACTCTATAAGCGAGTTATCGATGCCCGAGATCCGGAGTCCGTCTGTTACGCTTATAGAGCAAAGCAATGGGACAGGAGGAGTCCGATGTCCTCTGTTCGAGTCGGGATTTTCGGGATTTTCCTCAACGTAGACTGTCAGATCGTAATTGGAATCAGTCATTGCCATGCAGTTTACGCTACATAGTAGTGCTGTCAGGATACTCAAAATCTGTAAGAGTTTTTTCATATAGCTCACTCAGGTTATTTATTATTTTTTGCAAAGATAGCTGAGCTGGTAGGAAAAAGTCAAGAAATGGAGTACCGAAAAAGTACCGATTTTAATATTCAGGTATATTAACTTGATTTATAGAATATTATAAAATTGAATAAAAGGGGGGTTACTAAAAATTTACTTCAAGAATCCCTCGATATTTAAGCCTTTGACTCCGGTTATGTAGCTGCCGGGAGCTTAGGGATCGGCTGCCTACCTAAGCTAATGATTATAACCTTCTGATTATTCTATCCAAGGATTCGACGTCAATATCCTTAGTCTCAAATTTCTTTTTGAGACGTACTCTTCTTCCACTGATTGCCTGTTTGCTTAAGGAGAACAATATAGCAGCCTGGGAAGGTTTTATCCCACACTTAATCAAAAGGGCAAGTCTTTTTTCTGTCTGGGTTACACCGCCTGTAATGAGTCGTAAATTCCTAATGAAAGATGGTGAAGCAGTCAGAACAATTTTTTCTATCTCATCCCAGAGCCTGTCCTCATCTCCGATAACCTTACCTTTCGATACATATTCCTGAAGAGAATTAAAAACCGGAGAAATCAGTATTATTTCATCAATCTTATCTTCCCCCGGAAGATTACATAATTCCATAATATTAGTTTCCAGTTCATTCTGAAGTTCATTTTCCTTACATCTCTCTGAATCCTTACTCTCAATTGTTTCCCTCTTATCAGGTTTATCAGAGACAGAGATATTTTTGTAATATTCTATTTTTTTGCTTAACATCTCATTAGCCTCTAATAAACGTATAATCCTTTTGTTTTTTCTGTTTTTGATTAACAGGAGCACTATCAGGAGCACCAGAATTATCAGAGCCAATACATACAGCAATAATGTCAGGAAAGAGCTTTTATTTTCGGCAGCCTGACTCTTCTTAAGATGGAGGGCGTAATTATAAGTGTCTCTCTGATGGCTTACGCTTTTTTCATCTCTGCGGGTAAGTTCTACATTTGCTGCATCAAGAAATCTTATTGTGTAGGGATATATGGAATCAGGAGGGAGTAGATGTCTGACCTTGGATGACAGCACAACATTGTATGCACTCCGTTTGTACATGATATACGAAGAATCGTTTGCTTTAATGATCATTGAAGCATACTTAAATGCTGAATCCGGTTGATTGGCATTTAAATAAATCTCAGACACTGTCGCGAGCGCCATCGGAAGCACATCCTCCCAAATTTTAGATGGAATACCTTTAATATAGAATCGGGCAGAATCGGGCTGTCCCATTTTTTTATTCAGCATAGCCTTGTAAAGACTCATGAATTCAAGATATTCCGGCGGAAGTGATTTTGCCAGTTGATAAGCACGGTCTATATGAATTCTTGCACTGTCCATTTTGCCGGCATGCATCATTCCGGCACCAAGAAGCTGATTGTTGTAAGAAAGATTCACAGTGTCTTTCTGAGCTTCATTGAGTCTGATCACTTCTCTCAGATAAATAGAAGCCTCTGAATAAAGTTCAAGATTATGATAGATCCTGCCTGTCTGACTCATTATGCATCCCTGAAGGATCGGGTCTTTACTCCCTGCCTCATTCCGGTCTTTTGCAAGCTGAAAGTAGGTTAAGGCAGTCGGGGCATCGCCCAAATCGGCGTACACTCTTCCGGCATAATAGAGCGCTTTGGGATAGAAACCACGGTCCTGATGTTTTTTCTCATAGTCGACCACTGAGAGTATGAGTGAATCGGAAGTGTGGGTGACGTACATCTTGTCGTCAGCCTTTATCTTGAGGAGGCTGAGGAGGTTGCGGTCTCCTTCGGTGAGGGAGGCAGGGGAGAGGGAATTGAGTATACCGGCAGCCACCCCGACGGAATCGGGGTGATTCTGTAGGAGTTCCTGGGCGTGTCTGAGCTCAGGATTTGAGACAGGGTCGGATGAGCAAGCCGTCAGCAAAAGGATGAGAGGCAATATAAGGATATGTTTCAGAGACATCTGCTTTTATAAATTGAAAAGTAATACAGGCTCGAGGTTCAAGGCTCAAGGCTTGAGGCTCAAGATATAAGGCTCGGGTGGTTAGGTCATATCATCACCTTGCCTTCTATGATTCTCTATTTTCTGCAAATGTAGCCAAAATATCCGATAGAAACAACTGCAGGCTTTTTTTAAATTGAAAGTTGTAATAGGCTTTAGGCTTTAGGCATTAGGCTCAAGGCTCGAGGCTCCCCGGGGAGGGAGGTTGTCCCAACCTCCCGGGGCGGCAAAATGGTAATTTTTTGTATGGCGAGGGGGAGATTACCTTATTGCTTCGGGGGAAGTTGGG